>NZ_JBEOWS010000583.1:0-3412 GCF_040296125.1 Streptomyces sp. NPDC002265
TCTCCCGGAATACCCGGGCGCGGGGCAGCGGCGCTCCGGCGTCCCGCCCGACCCGGCGTTGTGCTCCGTCGCACGGACGGACCTATCCGGTCAGCGTGGCCCGCATCCGGCTGGGCGGTCCGGCGGGAAGATCGGTGGAGGAGGCCGCGCGGGAGGCGTGCGCGGCGGCCGGCGCGGACCCGGGACGGCCGCGGCGCCGGATCCCACGGTCCCGTCGAGCGAGGAGAGCGCCCATGACCGCCACCCGCGGCGTACCGGATGTGCTGGTGGTCGGCGGCGGCCCGGCCGGCCTCGCCTGCGCCCGCGACCTGCTGGCGAGCGGACTCGCCGTCACGCTCCTGGAGGCGTCCGACGAGGTCGGCGGGCGGATGCGCTCCGACCGGTACGAGGGCTTCGTCGTCGACCGCGGCTTCCAGGTCTTCAACACCTCCTACCCGCAGGTGCGCCGCAGGCTCGCGCTGCGGGCGCTGCGGCTGAGACCCTTCACCCCGGGCGTCCTGGTGCACACGGACGACGGACCGCTGCGCTTCGCCGACCCGACCCGCCGCCCCCGCGACCTGGGAGACCTGCGCCCCGGACGCCTCGCCGGACCGCGCGACCTGCTCGCCCTGGGCGCGCTCTCGGCCCGCGACCTGCTCGCCCCCGTACGGCTGCTCAAGCGCGGTGAGGACCGCACCACCCGGACCGCGCTGGCGGCGGCCGGCTTCTCCGAGGAGTTCGTCGAGCGGTTCTTCCGCCCCTTCCTCTCCGGCGTCTTCCTGGAGGACGAACTGGAGACCTCCGCACGCTTCTTCCACCTCGTCTGGCGCAGCATGCTGCGCGGCACCCTCTGTCTGCCGGGGGAGGGGATCGGCGCGGTGCCGCGCCTGCTCGCGGACGCGCTGCCCGCGGGGACCGTACGCCCGGAGACGGCGGTGGCCGCTCTGACGGACGACGGCGTCGAACTGGTCTCGGGGGCCGAACTCCGGGCCCGCGCCGTGGTGGTGGCCACCGGCCCCGGCCCGGCCGCCGTGCTGCTGCCGGGGCTCGACGTACCGGCGTACCGCGTGGTGACGACGTACTACCACGTCGGCGCGCGTTCCCCGCTCGCCGAGCCCACGCTCCTCACCGACATCCGCAGACGGTTCCTGAACACCTGCGTCCTCACCGAGGTCGTACCCGGGTACGCGCCCGCCGGCGCCGCCCTGATCGCCACCTCGGTGCTCGGCGAGGACACCGCGGGCCGCGAGCGCGCGGTCCGCGCGGCGATCGGCGACGCGTACGGCGCGGACAGCGACGCCTGGGACCTGCTGACGACGCGCACCGTGCGCGACGCGCTGCCGGTCATGACACCCCCGCAGCCGCTCGGCCGCACGGCCCGGGTCGCTCCCGGGCGGTACGTGTGCGGTGACCACCGGGCCACCGGGTCCGTCCAGGGAGCCCTGGCGTCGGGGGCGCGCGCGGCCCGAGAGGTGGCCGCGGACCTCGGACGGTAGGCCGGCGGCCGGCGTCGGAGGTCCGGCAGTGGGCGCCGGGGGTCCGGAGCGGTCGAGGGGCCGCGACGGTCGCGGGTGCGGGGCCGCTCAAGGGGGTCCGTCGCCGCGGCCGTGCTCCTGCGCCAGCAGCGCGTCGAGGTCCCTCAGACGGTCCAGGCCCCGTACGGCCCGCGCCATGCGGGGGTTGCCCGCCAGACGGCCGCGGTGACGTTCGAGGAACGCCCAGTACCCGGCGGTGAAGGGGCAGGCGTCCTCGCCCACCCGCACGGTCGGACGGTACGCGCAGGGACCGCAGAAGTCGCTCATCCGGTCCAGATAGGCACCGCCGGAGGTGTACGGCTTGGTGGTCATACGCCCGCCGTCCGCGTACTGGGACATGCCGACGACGTTGGGCAGCATCACCCAGTCGTAGCCGTCGACGAAGCACCGGTGGAACCAGTCGGTCACCTCCGCGGGATCCCAGCCCCGTTGCAGCGCGTGGCTGCCCAGCAGCATCAGCCGCGGAATGTGGTGGGTCCAGCCGGTGTCCCGTACCTGCGCCAGGACGGTGGACAGACAGCGTGCCGTGACGGCGTCCGCGTCCAGCTCCAAGAACCACTCGGGCAGCGCGGCACGGTGCCCGAGCGCGTTGCGGTGGCGGTAGTCCTCGCCGAAGTACCAGTACAACTGCCACACGTACTCGCGCCATCCCGCGATCTGGCGTACGAAGCCCTCGACGCTGTTGAGCGGCGCGGCACCGTCGCGCCAGGCCTGCTCGGCGAGTTCGACGCACTCCAGCGGATCGAGCAGCCCCAGGTTCAGCGACGACGACAGCAGGCTGTGGCTGAGCACGGGGTCGGCGGCGAGCACGGCGTCCTCGTACGGGCCGAAGTCGGCGAGCCGGTGCGTCACGAAGCGCCGCAGTGCGCTGAGGGCCTCCCGGCGGGAGGCGGGGAACAGCCGCGGGCCGTCCCGTCCGACGAAGGACACCCGACCGGTGCGCTCCCAGTGGTCCAGGTCGTGACGTACCTCGTCGTCGACAGCGTCCTCGCGCGGCCGGTAGGGGGCCGGGGCGCCGAGCGTGCGGGCTCCTTCCGGCGGGGGCTCGCGGTTGTCGTGGTCGAGGTTCCAGCGGCCCCCGGCCGGCTCCGCGCCGTCCATGAGCAGGTCGTGGTCCTGGCGTACCCAGCGGTAGAAGTCCTCCTGGCGGAGCCGTTTGCCGCCGCGGCCGTCGGCCCAGGCCCGGAAGTCGTGCTGCGGGACGAGGAATCCCCGTGCGGGCAGGATCCGTACCCCGTCCAGCGCGCGGACCAGTCCGAGGGCGGCGCGGGAAGTGGGGTGGTGCACGGTGACCGGCGCGGAGCCGGCCGCCTTGCGCAGCCCCTCACGGTAGGTCTCCGCCCGGACGTAGTGGACCCGGTCGCCGAGTTCCGCGGCCCGGTGCCGCATCGCGGAGAGCACGAGATGGGCCTTGGCCCGGTGGAAGCGGCGGCGCCGGAAGACCGACCTCGCCTCGATCATCACGACCGGTGCCTCGCAGTCCGGACCCTGCTCGTCCGGGGCCAGGAAGCGGGGCCCGAGCTGGTCGCCGAAGAGCCAGTGGAAGGCGGTCGTCATCATCGTGCCTCTGCGAGACCGGCCGGAGGCGGCGGCGGTGTCATCGCCCACCGGATCGCCGCGGTCAGCGCGGAGCCGAGCGGCCGTACGCACAGGCCTTCGACCATCGTGAGCCGGGGCAGCCGCAGTTCCCGCGCCGCCCAGACTGGCAGCAGGGACACGGCGTTCGCCGCGAGGATCCCATAGGGGAGCCGGGCGGCGAGCGGTACGGGCGGGTTCAGCAGGAGGAAGCGTCCGGCGCTCAGGGCCTGCGGGGTCGCCCGCAGTTCGGGCCGGTAGGCGCTGAGCCGTTCGGCGAGCTCCGCCCGGTCGCGCGGCGGGTCGGGGACCCCGAGGGCGAC
>NZ_JBEOWS010000584.1:0-3360 GCF_040296125.1 Streptomyces sp. NPDC002265
GTGCACCTGTGGTGCACCGGCCCGTCCGGATCTCCTTCACCGTCTCCTTCACCGCGGGTTCGCGGGACGCACGCCCCGGCATCACTTTGGTGTCGGGGTGTGTGCACGTGCGGGCGTGTGCCTCGGGCTGTCGGCGGGTCCCGATAGGCTGAAAGCATGACGCGAGCCGAGCAGCCAACGGCCAACCACCCCGCCCCGGACGACGCCCTGGTGGCGGACTCCCGCGAGCGCGCCGTGCGCGCCCTGCTGCGCCGGCCGCAGCTCAAGCAGCTCTGGAGCGCCCAGCTCGTGGGAGGCGTGGGGGACATCCTCACGCTCCTCGTGCTGGTCGTCCTCGCCCTCCAGGCGGCGATCGCCGTCGGCTCGTTCGGGGGCGGCTACCGGGGCGTGGCCATCGCCGTCGCCACCGTCTTCGCGGTACGCATCCTGGCGACCCTCCTCTTCGGCGCCGTGCTCCTGGGCCCGCTGACCTCTCTGACGTCCCAGCAGGGACCGCTCGACCGCCGCTGGACGATGGTCGGCGCCGACGGTCTGCGGGCCGCGCTGCTGATCGTCGCGCCGCTGTGGATCGACTGGACGCCCGACAACGCGCTCGCGGTCCTCCTGGTCACCGTGTTCGTGACCGGGGTCGCCGAGCGCTTCTGGACGGTGTGCCGCGAGGGCGCGGCGCCCGCCCTGCTGCCCGCCCCGCCCCCGGAGGGCGCGACGGTACGGCCGCTGCCGGACCACATGGACGCCCTGCGCCGCCTCTCGCTGCGTACGAGCTTCGTCGCGGTCCCCCTCGCGGCCGCCACGCTGGCCGCCGCGTCCCTCGTCAACAACCTCCTGGGCACCGGCATCGCCTGGTTCGGCCAGCACCAGGCGGCCCTCGCCTCGTACGTCGCGGCCGGGCTGTTCGCAGCCTCCCTGTCGGTGGTGAGCGGCCTGGAGCTGCCCGACGTGCGCACCCCGCGTGCGCGCTCGCCGCTGGAGGGCCTGCGCCGGCCCCGCACGGCCGCGGGCGTCGACAGCGGCCGCACGGGCGTGATCCCGGTGCTGGTGTTCGCCTGCGCGGCGGTCGCCGCTGCGGTCGCCGCCGCCGTCGCCGTGTCGGTGCTGCATGCCAAGGACCTGGGCGGCGGGCCCGTGCTGTACGGCCTGCTGGTGCTCGCGCTGACCGGCGGTGTCGTGGTCGGTATCCGGACCGCGCCGGCCTTCCTGCCGACGCTCTCGCGGCGCCGCCTGCTGTCCCTGACGATCGCCTTCACCGGGGTGGCGCTGCTGGCCGCCGGGCTCGTCCCGGACGTCACCAGCGTGCTGCTGATCGTCGCGCTGGCCGGTGTCGGCGCGGGGGTGTCCGCCAACACCGGGCACACCCTGCTCGACCAGGAGACCGAGGACGGCCGACGGGCGCGTACGACCGAGCACCTGCACGCGGTCGTACGGGTCAGCGTGGCCCTGGGCGCGGTGATCGCCCCGCTGGTCGCGGCGCTCATCGGGCCGCACCGGCTGGAGAACGGCAAGTTCGTCTTCGCGCACGGCGGGGCCGCGTTCACGCTGATGCTGGTCGGCGCGCTGCTGCTGCCGGTGGCCGCGCTGGTGCTCGCCAAGGTCGACGACCGCTCCGGCGTACCGCTGCGGCACGACCTGCGGGACGCGCTGCTGGGCGGCGACGACCCCGTGCAGACGCCCGCGACCGGCGGGTTCTTCATCGCCCTGGAGGGCGGCGACGGCGCCGGCAAGTCCACCCAGGCGGACGCCCTCGCCGACTGGATCAGGGCCAAGGGGCACGAGGTCGTGCTCACCCGCGAGCCGGGGGCGACCCCCGTGGGCAAGCGGCTGCGGTCGATCCTGCTGGACGTGTCCTCGGCCGGGCTGTCCCACCGCGCGGAGGCGCTGCTGTACGCCGCGGACCGCGCCGAGCACGTCGACACCGTCGTACGGCCCGCGCTGGAGCGCGGCGCGGTGGTGATCTCGGACCGGTACATCGACTCGTCGGTGGCGTACCAGGGGGCCGGCCGTGACCTGTCCCCGACGGAGATCGCACGGATCTCCCGCTGGGCGACGAACGGACTGGTCCCGCATCTGACGGTGCTGCTGGACGTGTCGCCCGAGGCGGCCCGCGAGCGGTTCACCGAGGCTCCGGACCGGCTGGAGTCGGAGCCCGCCGAGTTCCACGCGCGGGTGCGCTCCGGTTTCCTGACGCTGGCCGCCGCCGACCCCGGCCGGTACCTGGTCGTCGACGCCGCGCAGGAGCCCGAGGCGGTGACCACGGTCGTCCGGCACCGGCTCGACCAGATGCTGCCGCTGTCCGAGGCCGAGGTGAAGGCGGCCGAGGAGGCCCGCAGAGCGGCCGAGGAGGCGGCCCGCCGCAAGGCCGAGGAGGAGGCCGCGCGCAAGGCCGAGGAGGAGCGCCTGGAGCGTGAGCGCCAGGCACAGCTGGAGCGGCTGCGCGCCGAAGAGGCCGAGCGCAAGCAGCGCGAGCTGGAGGAGGCCCAGCGGCGCGAGGCCGAACGGCAGGCGGAGGAGGCGCGGCAGCGCGCCGAGGAAGCGCACCGGCGTGCCGAGGAGGAGCGCGCGCGGCTGCTCGCCGAGGAGAAGCTCCGGGCCGAGGAGGAGGCGCGGCGCAGGGCCGAGGAGGAGCGGCGTCGCAAGCAGGCCGAGGAGGAGGCCAGGCTGCGTGCCGAGGCCGAGGCCCGGCGGCTGGAGAAGCAGCGCAAGGCCGAGGAGGCCCTGCTGCGGGCGGAGGCGGCACGCCGGGCCGCCGAGCAGGCCACGGCCGCCGCGCAGGCGGGACCGCAGCCGAAGGCGCCGTCGGCCGCGGCCGTGACGCCGGAGGCGGCGACCGTGCCGACGCCGGTGGTCAAGCCGGCCCCCGCGGCGGATGGTCCGGTGGACGAGACGACGGTGCTGCCGCGGGTGCGCGAGCGGGACGCCGAGGACCCGCGGTCCTCCGGCGCCGCGTCCGCCACCGGGTCCGAGGCGGAGGTGACGGCCGAGCTGCCGCAGCCGCCGGTGCCGTCGGGCGCCGCGGACGAGACCACGGTGCTGCCGCCGGTCGCCCCCGGCGCGGTGGACGAGACGGCCGTGCTGCCTGCGGTGCGCGACGAGGACCTCGCGGACCGGGTGCCGTCCGGGTTCTTCCGCGACGAGCCGTCGGGGCAGCCGGGGGCGCGGGGCGCGGACCGTCCCGACGACCGGACGCGTGAGCTGCCGCAGGTCGACGAGGCGGGTGCGCCGCGGCGGCGGGCCCGGCCCGACTGGGCCGAGGAGACGCCGTTGGACGACCTGCCGACGCTGGCGGACGAGCTGCTCGGCCCGCGTGGCGACGATGACGACGAGGGATACGGCGACCGGCCGGGACGCCGTCGCGGCCGGGGC
>NZ_JBEOWS010000585.1:0-3312 GCF_040296125.1 Streptomyces sp. NPDC002265
CGAGGAGCTACCTTCGGGGGCGTGCGGCCGGCACCGACCCGGTGGAGGCGGTCGGGGCCGCACGCAGCAGAGCGAGACCCTGGCCGGCGCCCGGACCCACACCGCTGCCCGCCCGGACAGCCGTACGGGAAGCGGCGCTCGTGCCCGTGCCAGGGGCCGTGGCCCCGCCGGTCCCGGTGCTCGGCGGCGCCGGGACGGAGACCGCCCCGGACCGCGCCGACTCCGCCTGGCCGTTGACCGCCGTCACCGCGAACTCGAAGTTCCAGTTGCCGGGGAAGAGGAAGGTGACGCCCCGGTCCGGGGTGTCCGAGATGTACTCGTCCGACAACCAGGGGCCGTTCTCCGTGCGGTTGCGGTACCAGACGCGGTATCCGGCGGCCTGCGGGGAGCCGCTCCAGTTGAGCTGCACCGACACGGCATCCAGGGACTTGATGCGCAGGTCCGTCGGCACCGGCGGGGTGCCCGCGCCGACGGTGACGGGCCGGGCGCCCGTGGGCAGGCCGCCGCCCACCGCGTTCCAGGTGTCCATCGCGACCAGGTAGTGATGGCCCGGGGTCAGCCCGGTGATGTGCGCCGAGGTGCCGCGCACCGCCGTGCTCTGGATGAAGGCGCCCGGCGTGTCCCTGTCCCAGGTGATGATCTCGTAGCGGTCCACGCTGTCGCTGTACGGCCCCGTGGCGGGCTCCCAGGAGAGGTCCACTCCGTCCAGGGTGGCGTGGGTGAGGACATGCGTGGGCGGAGCCGCCGTGTGCGGGTGGGCGGTGGCCCGGATCACCGGGGACCAGGCGGAGACGCCGTCGCCCGCGTTGTCGACACGGACGGAGTACTCCCACTCCCAGCCGTCCTGGGTCCAGGTGGTGTCGTGGCGGTTCGCCTGCACCGGTGTCTCGTTCCACGCGGTCGCGCCCATCAGCCGGGAGCGGACCGTGTAGCCGCGCGCGCCGTACACCCGGTCCCAGGTGACCGTGACGCCCAGGTCGCTGGAGACGGCCCTGACGTTCCGCGCGACGTCCAGCGGGCGTTCCGGGACCGAGCGGGGGACGTCGGGGACGGTCTGGCCGATGCCGTACCGGTCATGGAGGGTGGTCTCGAAGGCGTGCGCGATCTGGAACTCGCCGAGCGCGTTGGGGTGCAGCCCGTCGTAGCCGGCGGGGCAGGCGTCACGGGCACAGCGGTAGTTCCCCGACCAGTTCACGACCTCGACCGGCGAGACGGGGGTGCTCCACCGCGGGACGGCCCGGCGCAGCATCAGGTCGTAGTCGGTGGTACTGACCGGCAGGTCGTCCCGGCCGCCGATGTAGGTGCGCTGAGGGACGTCCGCGACGGCGAACTTCACGTCGGGACGGGCGGCCCGCGCCTCGTCCACGAACGTCTTCATGCTGTCGAGCGTCCCCTGCGGGCCGCTCACGAACCAGCCCATGTCGTTGAAGCCGAGGCCGACGAGGATCAGGTCCGGGTGGTACTGCGCCACCATGCCCCGGATCAGCTGCTTGTCCTGCATCGCCTGCCGGCCCCAGACCCCGAAGTGGTCCCTGTCGAAAGCCGGGTCGACGCCCGCCGCGTAGCCACCGGAGGTGTCCGGGGCGTCCGGCGAGGCGCCGGGAGTCTCGTCCTGAAGGGGCGGCCGCGCCGGGGGCTGCGGCTGGGCCTGTGCCTTGGTCCCCTTGTACGGGCCGACGAAGTCCACGGCGACGTGCTCGTCGTGGAACCACTTCCACAGGCGGTAGCGCCAGGTCGAGTCGCCCTCGTACCCCTGCGTCATGGAGTCGCCGACGACCATGACCCGCAGGGGGACGCTGTTGCCGACGCCGCGCTGAAGCTCTCCGAGGCGCGCCACCAGGCGCGGCACCATCTCGGCCAGGTGATCTCCCAGGTACGTCAGCGGGCTGCCGAAGTTCCCCAGCCGGGCGGCGAGGCCGCGCAATGTCTCCTGGAGCCCGCTGACGAAGGTTCCGGCGCTCTCGCCGGCCCACTTCACCAGGGCACCACCGAAGGCGCCTGTCACAGCGCCCCAGAAGGCAGCGGCGAGCAGACCGCCCCACGTGTCCGCGTCCTTGAAGTCCGCATGGTCGAAGGACGCGTTCATCATCTCGGTGACGAAGCCGCCGACCCCGCCGGCGACGGCCCCGCAGACAGGGGCGGCAGCCGCGGCCCCGGGCGCGAATACGACGAGGCAGATGCCGCCCGCCGCCACGCCCGCGGCCGCGCCTACGCCACCCGCGATGAACTTCTGCCACCATGTGGCGCTCGTGCCGATCTCTCCCGTCGGCAGGACGAGGACGATGCTGTCGCCCACGGTCGTGATCCGGCCGTCGTAGTCACCGGCGTCCGTCGTCGGGTAGAGCCCCACCGCGTTGTCCCGCGCGTGGTCGTAGAGCGCCTGGGCGAGGGTGTGCCCTGAGCTCTGGTCGGCCTGGACGGCGGCGACCGTTTGTCGGGCCAGGGCGCGGGTCTCGTTGCGGCGCTCGGGCACGTTGTAGTCGAAGGCGACGACGAGGTCGCTGTCGCTCTGGGCGAGCGTGCGCAGCGAACCCGCGCCCCCGGCGCAGCCCATGCGGATGGTCATCGCCGGGGCGTTCGCCACGGCGTCGAAGGAGGTGGCGTGCAAGGCGCACGCCGTACCGGTGTCCTGTTCACCCGCCGCCGCCGGTCCCGAGCCCAGGGCGGAACCCGCAACCACCATGGCCAGGGTGAGCAGGAGCACCACCAGGTGATCGGCGAGAGCGCGGCGCGGACCCGTCCTGCGCCGTCTCCCCGCTGCCGATCTGTGTAACGCATGCATCGTGAACCGTGTTTCCTTCCGGATCGTCAAGAGGTACCGCCGCCGGGCCGGGCGCATGGCCGGGGCGCGCGCCGCGGGACACACCTCCCGCGCACGACCGGCCCCCCAGGGGGAAATTCCTCGTACCCCTCCGTGATCGCCGGTCCCTGCCCGCACCCGCCCCTCGCCGCCCTGCAGAGCACGCGTAGCCCGGCATGAAGATCATCATCGCCCCTCGGAGCACGCCGGAGCACTGTCACGTGAAAAATGCACGAACTCCGGCCGGGTCCGAGCCGTCGCTCGTCCCGGGACCGTCGCAGCGTGAGTCCCCGGCGCGCCCTGCCGGATTCATAACAAAAATGTCCGCTAGATCGCTGTCTATATTGTTAACAATCTTGTAGCGTGCGTGACGCCTTCGCCCGACGCATCTGCGAAGCGCTCGGTTCTCAACGAGGGGAGACCCCATGCGGCGGCTCTCGGCGTCCCCTGGACGCCGCGCACGTGCACACACCTCACCGGCTTCGAGGAAGGACGCTCTGTGACCCGGAAGC
>NZ_JBEOWS010000586.1:0-3237 GCF_040296125.1 Streptomyces sp. NPDC002265
CCTGCGTCGCTGCGGGCCCGGCCGCAGTGACGCAGGCCTCGGCCTCGGCGACGGTGTCCCCTGGAGGCAACCGCCCGCGCGTGGCGCCGTGTGCTCGGGCAAGGCTCGTGTGCGGCACGTGTCTTGCCCGTGTGGGGCGGTGTCTTGCTAAAGGCCGAGGTCCAGTGCCAGGCAGGAGTACCGGGACCACACGCCTTCGGGGTTGTAGGTGTCTCGTGCCGGGTCCGCGGGGGAGGCGGGCTTGTCTGCGGTCGTGTCCTTGAGGCGTATCGGCTGGGGCAGGCTGCCGAACCGCGCATGACGCAGCAGGGCGGCGCTGTCGGGTGTGTCCGGTGCGCTCGATGCATTCGGTGTGTTCATGAGTGGACTCCTCGGTTGTCGAAACCGGCCGGCTGCGCGGCGGCGGCGGGCCGGCGCCGTCCTGGGCGGAGGTTTCCCCGGCGGGAGCGCTCCCGTGGCGGTGCGGGTCGTTGTCCCGTGCGGGGCGCGGCGGCAGCGGTGCCGCCCTCTTTTCACGTGTGTGCAAGGGGGTTGGAGCCGCCGGGGGCGTTGCGGTTCGATCACGGCCGGCGGGGTGTCCGGGCGGTGAGGCCTGTCCCGTGCCGGGAAACCTACCCCGCACTTAACTTGCACACAAGACAATTGGCGGCCAGGCAAGTGTGACGTCGGTATCGGGGGTGTCCGGGAACCATCGCTGCACGCGGCAGTCCGGCGGCGCCGGCCGCGGGGGATCCTCGACACGCGAGGCGCCGGTGCCGCCGCGTCGGGGATTTTCGCGACGCATCCCGGCCGTGTCGCACCGCCGGGTGCCGTACGCGGCGGTGCCGCGGGGGAGTGCGACACCGCCGGGTGGGTCGTGCCGGGCCGTGGGCCCGGATGGCGGTCTGGGTGATGGAGCCTGGCGTTCACCTGGTCGCCGGTGATGAGGGTGGCGGTCCGGGCCGGCGGGATCTCCTTGTCGGGTGTCGGGTGTCGGGTGGCGGGCACCGCCTGGGCGGCGGGCATCAGGACACTGCCGGGCATCGCGGTCGCGGTGCCTGCAGCGGTCGGGCGCGTTCCTCGAGCGGCGGATTGCTGCACTCTTCGTGCTCCGGCAGCGGTGTCGGCGCAGGGATCACATGGCCGTGTGCCCGGGAAGGCTCCTCGCCTTTGCGGCGGGACCCGGCACGGCGCTGCGCCTCTCCTGCCGCACGGTCCCGGGTGTGTGCAGGCCCGCCGGGGGCGGGTGCGCACCGATGCGAGGCCCGGTCCGGCGGATGCGGCCGGTTTGCGGACCAGGGGAGATCTCGTCGTTGATGCCGCTGGTCGCGGCGGCGACGGCAGCACGTGTCCTGGCCTCGGCCAGGACCTCGGCTTGCGCCTGCGGGCAGCCTGCGCCTTCGGCGGTGTCCGCGCCCTTGGGCGGGAAGCCGGCCGTGGTCGCCGTGCGCGGGCAGCAGCGAAGAACGTCCTGCCGGTGACCGAGAGGCGGCCGGCGCCGGAACTCTGCCGGGCGGGCGGCCTCCTCGGCGGCGCCGGGGGGACTGGCGTCACGCACCGCTGCGCGCGGACCCTTTCGGCGCGGGCGGAGCCGGATGGTCGCCAGCGGCCGCGGCGCGGCGCGACGCGAACGCGAGTGGGGGGGCGTCCGGGGGCGGAAGGCGGCAGCGTACCGGGCGATCAGCCTCCGGCTCGACGTGCGCACAGGGCGAGCAGGTGCTCGCCGGTGGTCGAGGATCCGCGGGGCGGGGCCGCCTGTGTTGCGCCCTGTGCCGGGCGGAACGCGCTGGTGGCGCGGTGCGGCGATGCAGCCGGGCGGTCACGGTGCCACCCCCCGATAAGCCTTTGACGGTGTACTACACGCCCCCTCTTTACTTGTGCACGTGGTAAATGCTAGGGTGGTGGACACCTTCGCTCGTCAGAGTCGACGCGGCGCCATTCAGTCAGACGGTTCCGGTGCACGTCATCATCGATGACCGCTTCGCGCAGAGTCCGCCGGCAGCACCTCGCAGGAACCCACCCCCCGCGCAGACCTCCGCGCTCCGTGTGAGGCCTTGCATTCCCAGGAGTGACGACATGCCCGCTATCCATGCACCCTTCGCCGTGTTCGCGCACCACCGGCCAGCGAAGACCATGGCCGCTTTCGTGACCCTCGGCGTGGCCCTGGCCCTATTCCTGGTCGGTATCGGCATCGGCACCGCCAGGGCCGACGGCAAGGCCCACCACGTAGCCGCCGCCAGGAGCTACGTCGCCGCACCGGCCGTCCAGTGCACGGACGTCGTGCGCGGCACGACTGCCGCCAAGAGTTCCGCCAGGGGACGGTCGCAGGGCATGTGCCCCGGCGGACGCTCGTAGCCCCTGGATCCGCAGGAGCCTTCGGGCCGCGGGGCCTGGCGGTGCACACCGGCGTACGGCGCACCCGGCGAACGCAGCCCTGCAGTGTGCGCGCACCCCGATTCCGCGAACCGGCCCGGCGCAACACGCCCGGACAGGGCCGGCTGCGCCGGCCTGGCCGGCACCACGCACCCGCCCGGGGAGAGCGGACCAGAAAAGACGTCCCGGGCGACCCGCACCTGTGCGGCTTGGCGCCGCACTGCGCCACCGCAGGGCCGGCGTACCGTGCTCCACCACCCGGGTGCGGGAAGGGGCGACGTTTCCTGTCCGCCTTCCGGCCCGCACCGGCACACCGTCCGCCAAGACCTTGTGCAGGCCCCGCCCACGATGCGGCAGCCTTCCCTCCCGCCTTCTTCCCGCTACCCCCCGTTTGTGAGGTTGAGTTTCATGTCGTACGACGTCGAAAAGCCGGACGAGCAGTGGCGCGCCGAGCTGTCCCCCGACGGGTACCAGGTCCTGCGCCGTGCCGCCACGGAGAGGCCCTTCACCGGCGAGTACACCGACACCAAGGCGGCGGGTGTCTACTCCTGCCGTGCCTGCGGCGCCGAACTGTTCACCTCCGCGGAGAAGTTCGACTCGGGCTGCGGCTGGCCCTCCTTCTTCGATCCGAAGGACACCGATGCGGTCGAACTGGCCGAGGACCGCTCGTACGGCATGGTGCAGACCGAGGTCCGCTGCGCCCGCTGCGGATCCCACCTCGGGCACGTATTCGAGGGCGAAGGCTTTCCCACCCCGACCGACCAGCGCTACTGCATCAACAGCATCTCCCTGCGGCTGACGCCCGACGAGAGCTGAACCACCGCGCGGGGGCCGGACCTGCACGTCCGGCCGCATCACCATCCGGCCGGCCGTCCAGGCGCGGCC
>NZ_JBEOWS010000587.1:0-3200 GCF_040296125.1 Streptomyces sp. NPDC002265
GCTCGGGAAGAGGGTGGGGGGGGAGGAGGGGTCCGGGCCGGACGGCTCAGCCGACGGTCCACTTCTGGTTGGCGTTGCCGGAGCACGTCCAGATCTGCAGGCGGGTGCCGTCGGCGGAGGAGTTGCCCTTGGCGTCCAGGCACTTGTCCGCGCCGGTGTTGGTCAGGTCGCGGGCGGCGGTGTACGTCCACTGCTGGGCCTTGGTCCCGTTGCAGGTGTAGAGCTGGACGGCGGCACCGTCGTCGTGCGAAGCGGCCTTGACGTCAAGGCACTTGCCCAGGGCCCGTACGGTCCCGTCGCTGCCCAGCGTCCACTTCTGGGCGTCGGCACCGTTGCAGTTGTGCAGCTGGATCGGGGTCTCGTCGGCGCTGGAGGCGCCCGCGACGTCCACGCACATGTCGCCGATGCCCTTGATGGCGCCGGTGCGGCTCGTGCCGCCGGACCCGGAACCGGTGTCCGAGGCGGTGACGTGGACGTAGTCGACGGTCATGGTCTGCGGGAAGGAGGTGCCGGAGTCGGGGCTGCCGGGCCAGTCACCGCCGACCGCGAAGTTCAGGATGATGAAGAACGGGTGGTCGTAGACCCACTTGTTGCCGTTCACGTCGGCCGGGGTGCGGGTCTCGTAGTTCTGTCCGTCCACCGACCAGGTGATCGCGGTGGGGCTCCAGTCGACGGCGAAGACGTGGAAGTCGTCCGCGAACGCCTTGCCGTTGGGCAGGGTGTACGCCGCGCCGATGCCACCGGCGCCGGAGTAGCCGGGGCCGTGGATGGTGCCGTGCACCGCGCCGGGCTCCTTGCCGATGTTCTCCATGATGTCGATCTCGCCGCTGTTCGGCCATCCCGCGCTGCCGAGGTTGTCGCCCAGCATCCAGAAGGCCGGCCAGACGCCCTGGCCGCGCGGGACCTTTATGCGGGCCTCGAAGTGGCCGTAGGCCTGGGTGAACGTCTTCGCCGTGTTCAGCCGCGCCGACGTGTACTGGCAGGTGCCGTACCAGCACTGGAGTCCGCTGTCGCTGTTCTTGCGGGCGGTGATGACCAGGTTGCCGTTGCCGTCGAGTGCGGCGTTGCCGGTGCTGTTCGTGTAGTACTGCAACTCGTGGTTGCCGTTGCCGCCGCCGCCCGTCTCCAGGGTCCACTTCGAGGAGTTGGGCGCGCTGCCCGCGGCGCCGTCGAAGTCGTCGGACCAGGTCTGCACCGTGGCCGCGCTGGCGCGGTTCGCGGCGGGACCTGAGGTGTTGAAGAGGATGGCGGTGGTGAGGGCGGCGGCTGCGAGACACGCCAGCCCTCCCAACGACCATCTGCGGGCGCGGTGAGCGGCCATGGCGGAACACACCTTGTCTGTGGGGAACTTCCGGATCGGACACCGGTCGGTGCACACCGGACGCGCGGGCGGGCGAGCTGCTGAGAGCGCTCTCTCATGCGCGGCGCGCGTCGTCGGTGGACCAGACGATACGCACGATCGCCATCACCGCCAACCGGAACGCGAATCCCCAAATCCCTCTGACCTGCGGATAGTTGAAGGACAGGTCTGACCCAAGGCGACTTAAGACCCGTTTAACCTGCAATTAAGAAGGACCACTCCACTTCTGTGACCGTTTGAGGGACCTCGATACGCCTCGGCCCCCGGCGTCCGGCAACTGCCGGGCACCGGGGGCCGAGGGCCGAGGAGCAGTGAGCGGGTCAGTCGCGGCCCTGGGCCGCCGTGACCTGACCGGCGGCCGTCGCGGCCTCCGTACCGGACGAGGTGACCACGACGGAGCCGGCGCCGCTGCGGTCGACGAGTCCGCCGACGACGGCCAGACCCAGGCCCGCCACCGCGAGTGCCGCGCCGACCAGGTTGGGCGAGCCCCAGCCCCAGCCCGCCGAGATGGCCAGGCCGCCCAGCCAGGCACCGCCCGCGTTGGCCAGGTTGAAGGCGGAGTGGTTGGACGCGGCCGCCATCGTGGGGGCGTCCTTCGCCTTGGCCATGAGCAGCATCTGGACGGGCGTGGTGATCAGGGAGCCCATGGCACCGATGAAGGTGATCGTCAGCAGGGCGGGCACCGTGCTGTGGACCGTGAAGTAGAACGTCACGAGCGCCGCGGCGAGCAGCGCGAGCCCCGCGTACAGGGTGGGACGCAGGGCGCGGTCCGTGAGCGGGCCCGCGACCAGCGTGCCGAGGGTCATCCCGACGCCGTAGAGCGCGAGGACCAAGGTGGTCGAGGAGTCGGATATGCCCGTCAGGTTCGTCAGCATCGGCACCAGGTAGCTGTAGACGGCGAAGAACCCGCCGAAGCCCACGACCGCGGTGGCCAGGCCGATCACCACCTGCCTGTTGCCCATGGCGCGCAGTTCGTGCCGGATGCCCGACTGCGCACCACGCGGCTGGTCGGGGACGAACAGCGCCAGCGCGACGAGCGCGATGACTCCGATGACGCCGACCGCGGCGTAGGCGGCCCGCCAGCCGAACTGCTGCCCGAGGGCCGTGCCGGCCGGGACACCGACGATGTTCGCGATGGTGAGCCCCAGGAACATCTTCGACACCGCGCGCGCGGCCCGTTCGGGAGCGACCAGCCGGGAGGCCACGACCGCGCCCACACCGAACAGCGCCCCGTGCGGCAGACCCGCCAGGAAACGCGCGGCGAACAGGAGGCCGAAGCCCGGCGCGAGCGCGGACGCGACGTTGCCGACCACGAACAGACCGGAAAGGAGCAGCAGCAAGCGCTTGTGGGGAACCCGCGCGCAGATGCCCGTCAGCAGGGGGGCGCCGACGACCACGCCGAGCGCGTAGGCCGACACGAGGTTGCCCGCGTGGGGCACGGACACGCCGATGCCGTCGGCGATCTGGGGCAGCAGCCCCATCGTGGCGAATTCGGTCGTTCCGATGCCGAACGCGACGACAGCCAGGGCCAGCAAGGCAAGTGGCATGGCGCAGAGAAACCCTTCGAAGACAGCGATCCAGGAACGAGGGGGCGGGAAAAAGGCCTGGATCGTCTCCAGCTCCCGTGACCCGTCGCACTGAGCGTCCTCGCGCAGCACACCCTCGGAACAGGCCTAGGGCCTGTCTTTCGGATCAGACCGAGCTGATCCGAAAGACAGGCCCTAGGCCCCCTTCAAGCCAACAGTGGCAAAAACCCACACATTCCAAGATCCGGCCGATCACCGGGTGACCTGTGTCACGTCTGCCGGGGCGGTGGGGGGGGGGCCCCCCCCCGGGCGCC
>NZ_JBEOWS010000588.1:0-3183 GCF_040296125.1 Streptomyces sp. NPDC002265
CAGTGGTGCGCGGGCCGTACACGGGCCGGCCGGGCACCCTGCGGTGGTGAGGCCGACCCGCCGCCCGGCCTCACCCCTCTCGTCGCGGGCCCTGCGCACACTGGTCAGCCGGTGTGCAGGGCGGTGTACTCGGCGGCCAGTTCGTCCGCCATGCGTGTCACGGAGAACCGCTCGGCGACCAGCTTCCTGCCCGCAGCCGCGTAACGGCGCCGGTCGTCGACGGAGGTGGCGGCGACCCGCCGTAGGCCCCGCATCAGGCCCGCCTGGCCGGATGTGTCCATCAGGAGGCCGTTGACCTGGTCGCGGAGGTAGTGCGCGACTCCCCGCGGCGCGGACCGGCGACGGAAAGGCCGGCGTCCATCGCCTCCAGGACCGCTATCCCGAACTCCTCCTTCGCGCTCAGGCAGACGTACCAGCAGCAGGCGTCGGCCGTGCGCTGTGCCAGGGCACGCTGCAGTCGGCGTACCTCAGTGTTCGGCAGGGGCGGCAGCAGCGCCAGGCGGGGCGCGGCCTGCGGGTACGGGGCGAGGAGGGTGTCGATGCGGCGGCGGATGTCGTCCTCCACGGCGGTGCCGGTACTGGGCTGCCGCCGATGAGGACGAGGGTCGTGGTGTGGTGGGCGCCCGTCGCCAGCCAGGACCGGACCAGGAGGTCCTGCTGCTTGACCGGGTACAGCCGACCAACCCACAGCAGCACGGGAAGTTCGCGGTCCCGGGGGGCGAGGGCGTCGGGGCGTGTCCCGTCCCGGTAGAGTCGCTTCAGCGCCTCGCGCCGCCGGTCGTCCTCGTCGGGTGCGGGCCGGTAGCGGGCAGGGGCACCGGCGGGCCGAAGACCACCGGGAGGCCGGGAGCGTACAGAACGCTCACGGGCTCGCCCTGCGGCCTCGACAGCCCGGCCGCCGCGACCAGGTCGTCCTCCCAGCCCAGCAGGGTGCACCTGCGGAAGGACCAGGGGGGTGTGCGTTGGGCAGGTAGTAGGTGCGCCCGAGGAACCGCTCGTGCAGCCCCCAGCGCTGGGTGAGGAACTCCTCCAGCGGCGTGGCCGCCACCGGCTCGTCCGCCGCGTCCAGCCACACCCGTGCCCCGGCTCGCGCACCCTGGCGCCGACCCGTGCGGTACACCAGCCGGCTGTCGAGCCACTGGCTGTGGATGCGGGACCACCGGTAGGGCAGGCCGAACGCGCCGCGGGCCGTCAGTACGGGCAGCAGTCGGTCGCAGTCGAGCGAACGGAACACCACCCCGCGCCGTCCCGTGGCATCGCGGCAGTACAGGCGGACGTTGACCTCGCCGAAGCTCCCCAGGTACGGCAGGGCCGGCGTCCGGCCGAAGGCGAGGTCGTCCATGCGGAAGAAAACCAGGCCGACGTACGCCCGGCCCTGGTGGAGGTCGGGCACGGTGCCGGCCGGCAGCAGCCGGGCCACCTCAAACGGGTCGGCGGGCCAGTGCAGGAACACCAGGTCCCGGCAGCGCTGCCGGAACAGCACGCGCCGCACCGTACGCGGAGCCAGCGGGGTCAACGCCTCCGCCGGCTGGGCGCTGTGGGACGAAGGGCCGTACGCGAGACGTCTCCTCGGCATGTCCGCCCTACCGCACCGCTTCGAGCGCCGCACCGCTGCCGGGACGCACAAGTCTCGCCCCCTCGGAGAGCGCCCGCACGATCACGTCCACTGCCTCCGGAACGGGCAATCCCCGCGGCAGCGGAGGCGCTTGGCCCACGACGGCGCGCCCGGCGAAGCCCGTGTCCATGTGGGGCAGGTTGATCTCCAGCACGGTCACGCCCTGGCGTCGCTGCTCACGGCGGACCGCCGTCAGCCAGGTGGCCAGCGCGGCCTTGGCGGCGGCGTAGTCCGCCATCCGGGCCGGTGCCGCCTCGGCAACGATCCCGGTGACGGCCGCGAGGACGCCGCCCTCGGGCAACCGGGCCCCAGCGGCCCGCAGGAACGCCATGGGGGCCAGCGCGTTCACCGCCATCAGGTGTTCGGACACCGCGTTCTCCACCTCCCCGACCGGCCCGAAGGCCGCGACTCCAACGCATACGACGACGCCGTCCAGGCCGCCCAGTTCTGCCGCCGCCCAGTCGACGGTCTTCGCACAGGAGTCGGCGTCCCAGGCGTCGAAGGTGCGGGCGGGAGCGTGCTCGCACGCCGCCGAGACACGGGTGAGGGCCTCGCGGTCACGTCCGGCCAGTGCCGTGCGGGCACCGAGGGCGTGCAGCCGTACGGCGAGCGCCGCCCCGATCTCCCCGGTGGCACCCGGCACCAGAATCCGTGCACCTCGTAGGTCCATGCCCCGCCTCCCGTTCCGTGCCGACGACCTGGCACTACGTGTATGGTTCGCTGGTCGGCCGTCGGCCGGATGCAGAAGCGGGGGCACACCAGGAACGGCACGTCGGCCTGCCGACGGCTTACCAGGGTCGACGGCGTCCCCGGTCCGGGTCAGTCTGCCGGTGAGTGACCGTGCCGCGCGGCGGCCAGCGCGTCCGCGAGCTCCCACAGGTCCTGCGCGCTGCGGCTGGGCGAGGTCATCGTCCGCGGGTACACGGGGGTTCCGCGCCGCAGCCACGCTCCGTGCAGTCCCGCTCGCCGTGCACCGTCGATGTCCCACGGAGCTCCCGGAGGCAGCGTGCAGAGCGTCGGCTGGACATCCGGGGAGCCGGCCGTCTTTCCGCCGTATGCGACCGTCTGGGTTCTAGTGGTCGTTGCGACACCTCAGTTCAGAGGTGGCAATGAGCATCGAGATTCGTGAAAGCCGGAGGCCGCGGGGCCGCCAGCCCTTGGTGCAGGAACGGGAGACATACTTCCGGCTTGTGGATCAAGGAATGAGCTATGCCGAGGCAGCACGAGCCGTCGGCATCAGCACCCGTACCGGCGAGCGATGGCGCAACGGACGTGGTGCATCGGGGCGGACCTGGCCGTTCTCACCGGGCTGGCCGCCGAGGGGGCCGTCACCGTCGATATTGGCTGGCAAGGATCCTGGGACCGCTTCAATGAGGCAGCCGAGGCGCTTCGCGGGCGTCGGATCCCCGGAAAAGCGGTCCTGGAGGTGGCACGCCTCGGTGGGCTGCACGCCCCGATACCTTCTCTGCAGAACTAGGGTCCGTCTTCAAAGATCATCGGATAGTGGATCATGGTGGGGTGATACGTCGCCATGAACTCACCGATCTGGAGTGGGAGTTGCTCGCTCC
>NZ_JBEOWS010000589.1:0-3173 GCF_040296125.1 Streptomyces sp. NPDC002265
GCCCTGGAAGCGCCGGCACAACAGCACCCACGCCAAAATCCGGTGCCTCGGCGAGCAGGCGATGGTCGTCCTGAAGGGCTGGCGCCTGCTACGCAAGCTCCGCTGCAGCACCAACCGGATTACCAACATCGTGAAGGCCGTCGTCGTCCTTCACCACGCGTCAGCGTGAGGTTGGAAAGGGCTCCCTACGTTGTTGTGTGGGATGCGGTGAGCCCCTCGTATGGTTCATCCACCCAGGGGTGCCGGGTGTTTGTGTCCTGAACACGGATGGATCTGGTTGTAGGAGCAGTCTTGAAGTGATGCTGTGCGGAAGATGAAGGTTGTTGGCCCTTCGGAGTCGCCCTGCGGGGGGAGGCTTCAAACCACCTCGTGCTGCGTTGGCTGAAGACCGTCGTGGTGAGCGACGAGGAAAAGGCGTCGTAAGAGGCGTCAGGTGGGGATCGGGAAGACGAACGCAAGTGAATCGCTGCTGACGTGTCGTAAGAGCCAAATCTGACATCAAAACCGGGGTGTATACCCAATCCCGGGATGAGTCTGGCGGGTGCCCGTTTACTGGTCAGGTGGTGTCCGGCATGCAGGCGACGTGAGCCCGGTCTGCGGCTTCCGCATGGAACAGGAGAAGGCGTTCCTTGCCGCTGCTCGCTTAGATGGCGAGCGAGAGAGAGTGTCCCAAGTAGCCGAAACTGCAAGGGATCGAGTACCGAGGCCAGGCGCGCTGGCGGACCGGCTCGTAGTAGTGGCGAAGTCCCTGTAACGGGGGTGGAGCGAAGGGGCCGGGCCGTTCGTGGCTGAGTTGATTGCGTCAACCGGGTGATGCCCGGGAGGAATTCGGTGGACCAGTTGAAGTCACAGGCCAAGCCGTTTGAGATTTCGAAGTGGGAAGTGAAGGAGGCGTGGGAGGAAGTCAGGGCGAACAAGGGCGCTCCCGGAGTGGACGGGCAGTCTCTTGACGAGTTCGAGAAGGACCTGAAGAACAACCTCTATAAGGTCTGGAATCGGATGTCGTCGGGGTCCTACCTTCCGCAGCCGGTGCGCGCGGTGGAGATTCCTAAGCCGCATGGCGGAGGCACGAGAATCCTCGGGATTCCTTGTGTGGCTGACCGGGTGGCACAGACCGTCGTGGCCAGGCATCTCATGCGTCGGGTGGAACCGGTTTTTCACCCGGATTCGTATGGATACCGGCCCAGGCGGTCGGCACTGGACGCGGTTGCATGCTGCCGGGACCGCTGCTGGAAGAGGAATTGGGTCATCGATCTCGATGTCGCCAAGTTCTTCGACAGCGTCCGGTGGGACCTCCTTGTCAAGGCGGTGGAAGCCCACACCGATGCCGTCTGGGTGATTTTGTATGTGCGGAGGTGGCTCCAAGCGCCGATGCAACAGCCCGACGGCAACATGTTGGTCCGAGACCGGGGGACCCCACAAGGGGCACCGGTCTCGCCCGTGCTGGCGAACCTGTTCATGCACTACGCGTTCGACACCTGGCTCGCCCGGGAGTACCCGGGCGTCTGGTTCGAGCGTTACGCGGACGACGCGGTCATCCACTGCGTCACCGAGCGGCAGGCCACCGAAGTACTGGCCGCGCTGACGGACAGGATGGAACAGGTCGGGCTGCGGCTGCATCCCGACAAGACCCGGATCGTGTACTGCAAGGACGGCAAGCGCCGGAACTCCTACGAGCACACGGCGTTCACCTTCCTCGGGTACACCTTCCGCGCCCGCAGGAGCCGGGACAAGAAGGGGGAGAGCTTCCTCTCCTTCGACCCGGAGATCAGCAAAGAGGCCCTGAAGCGGCTCAGTGCGGAGGTCCGTTCCTGGCACCTGCATACACGGGCCGACCTTTCCTTCGTTGATCTCGCCCGGTGGGTCAACCCACGGGTGGCGGGGTGGATGCAGTACTACGGTCGTTTCCGGCGGTCGGGGCTGGATCCCCTCCTGACGCGCATCAACGCCTACTTGGTGCGATGGATCCGCAAGAAGTACGAGCGGCTCAGGGCGAAGCGGAAGGCCATCGCGAAGATGGGGGAGATCGCCAAGCGGTATCCCCGCATGTTCGCGCACTGGCCTTGGACCACCGCCTCGGCCTGGTGACCAGGACGGCAGGAGCCGTGTAACGAGAGATCGTTCCGCACGGTTCCGTGAGAGCCGAGGGGTGAGATTCCCCTCGGCTACTCGGCGGTTCAAAACGCTCTGCCGCTTGTGGCTTTCAGTGATTGGCCGCCCGGTGCCCCACGACGACTCGGCTGCCAATTAGGAATTGCGAATGATCGCTGAGTAGGGAATCGACAGCGAGGTCGTCCGTCGGGAGACACCAGCAGCACACCGCACGGAGGCACCAGATGGCCATGATCTGGGCCGGCATCGACGCAGGCAAGACCCATCACCACTGCGTCGCGATGGACGAGAGCGGCCGTCGGCTGCTGTCACGACGCGTCGCCAACGACGAACCCGAAATCCTCGAACTCCTCACCAATGTCCTGGCCCTGGGAGACGAGGTGACCTGGGGTATCGACCTGGCCGACGGCGGCGCGGCCCTGGCCATCACCATCCTGTTCAACCACGGCCGGCCGGTGCATTACATCTCCGGCCGGGCCATCTACCGCGCCTCGGAGAGCTACCGCGGCGAGGGCAAGATCGAGGCCAAGGACGCCGCCGTCATCGCCGACCAGACCCGCTTCCGCCGCGACCTGCACCCCTTACGCACCAACGACGAGACGGTCACCGACCTCAAGATCCTCACCGGCCGACGCGCAGACTTGGTCGCCGACCGCACCCGCACCGTCAACCGGCTCCGCGCCCAGCTCACCGACATCTTCCCCGGCCTGGAGCGGGCACTGGACCTGACCAACACCGGCCCGCTCACCCTGCTGACCGGCTACCAGACCCCGGCCTCCCTCCGCCGGATAGGCAGGAGGAGGCTCGAGACCTGGCTGCGCAACCGCAAGGTCCTGCGCGCCGACCGGCTCGCGGAGATTGCTCTGGAGGCTGCCGGGCGCCAGCACACCAGCCTGCCCGGTGAGAAACTGACCGCTCAGATGGTGCACACGCTCGCGCGGGAAGTGATGGCCCTCAACCAGCAGGTCGCCGAGCTCGACAAGGCGATCGAGGCCCGGTTTCGCGATCATCGGGACTTCGAAGTGATCACCAGCATGCCCGGCCTGGGCGTCATCCTCGGT
>NZ_JBEOWS010000590.1:0-3161 GCF_040296125.1 Streptomyces sp. NPDC002265
AGGGGGGAAGGGGCCCGGCGGACAGACCCGACCGGGCCGACACCCCTGCCCGAAAGAGCCCCCACCTGCTGTTATTTACGCGTCAGAGTCAAGCTCAGTGCCTGTGTCAGAACCTTCGATCCCTTGGCATCCCGTCGCTCGTGTGGGTGATGGCGTTCATGCACAGGCACTCAAAGCCGGCATTTCGGAATGATGGCTGCCGACACGCACCTGACCAGGAGGACCGCACGATGCACATGAAACGCCTCGCCGCAGCGGCAGGAGCCGCCCTGCTGACCGCCCTCGCCGTACCCGCCGACGCCCACGCCGCCGCCATCGCCTGCGGCGGCGCCGTCTCCACCCAGAACATCGGCGCACAAGGCTGCATCAGCGCCGAGCGGTTCAAGGACAACAAGATCTGGTGGCGCGACATCAAGGCGCACGCCGTCATCACCAACTCCCGCGCCCACGCCTCCTACGTCGACTACGAGGCATTCATGAACGTCCAGGGCGCCAGTAGCTGGACGAAACTCGGCAACGGGCGCACCGTCGTCCAGCGCCGTTCCACGACCGGCCCCATCGAGATCGGCTCAGCAACCCGCATCTGCGGCCCGGTCAACGCAAAAATCACCATCCGCGTCCACGTCCGGCCAGCCGGAGGCGCCTGGTCAAACTGGAGCAGCGCCGCGACGTCGCAGTGCCAGACCTGATCTCACGTACAGCGAAGCCCCCCCCGCCTCTCGCAACAGGAGGCGGGGCTCAAGGTGGGCCGGGGCTGCGCCAGCGCCTGCAAAGGCATGGCTTCGGGCGCGGCGCCGCCTCACGGCGCGAGCCCGGCCACGCTCACACATGCCACGGGAACGAAGATTCTGACAGGCACTGACCTGTGGATGTACTGGTCGGCCCAGGCGCTGATGATGTGGGCGGCTCGCTGCGCCTGTCCTCCTCTCACTTCTTCGGTCATGTTGTGAACGCCTCGGGACGGACTGGTCGCGGGGGTAGGGGCAGGTGGCTGGGTGAGGGCGACACCGGCTGGTGCCACGCCCGTGCTCCGCGCAGGGGAGCCTTGAGCGCGGTGCTTGCCGCTGTCGGCGCGTCAGACGGCCGGCTTGTGGACGGCAGTCGGCTCGGTGGTAAGCAGTGCTGTGATCTCATCGGCGAGGTGCGGGCCGAGCTCACCCCAGCCGTCCTTGTAGCCGTAGACGCTCGCCAGAGTGCGGGCCTCGTAGTCGCCGTTCATGATCTCGATGTCGTCGGCTGTGATGAGTGCCGGGTGGGCGACGCCGACAGCTCCCGAGACCTTCAGCAGCTCCTTACGCAGGGTACGCAGGTAGACAGCGGCCCGGGTGGCCTTCGAGGTCGGGTCGAGGCCACGGGCCAGCCATGGGTTCTGGGTGGCGATACCGGTAGGACACATGTCGGTGTGGCACTTCTGCGCCTGGATGCAACCGATGGACAGCATCGCCTCACGTCCCACGTTGATCATGTCGGCACCCAGAGCGAAGGCAACCGCGGCGTTGTCGGGCAGGCCGAGCTTGCCGGAGGCGATGAAGGTCAGCTCGTCGGTCAGCCCCTGCTCGGCGAAGGTGCTGTAGACCCGGGAGAAGCCCATGCGGAACGGCAGCGACACCGAGTCGGTGAAGATCAGCGGCGCCGCCCCGGTGCCGCCCTCGCCGCCGTCGACGGTCACGAAGTCGACACCACGGTCACCACGCGCCATCAGCGTGGCCAGCTCCTGCCAGAAGTCCATCTCCCCTACCGCGCTCTTGACCCCGACCGGCAGACCAGTCTCGGTGGCGAGCAGCTCGACGAAGTCGAGCATCGAGTCGACGTCGTGGAACGCGGTGTGCCGCGACGGAGAGGCACAGTCCTTGCCGACCGGGATGCCCCGGATCCCGGCGATCTCCGGGGTGACCTTCGCGCCGGGCAGCATCCCGCCCAGCCCTGGCTTGGCGCCCTGCGAGAGCTTGATCTCTATCGCCTTGACCGGGGCGCCGGCGACCACTTCCTTGAGCCTGTCGAGGTTGAAGCTTCCGTCCTCGTTGCGGCAACCGAAGTACGACGTCCCGATCTGGAGGACGAGGTCGCCGCCGTTGCGGTGGTACGGCGAGAGGCCGCCCTCGCCCGTGTTGTGCATCGTGCCCGCCAGTGCCGCACCCTTGTTGAGCGCCGTGATGGCCGCGCCGGACAGCGATCCGAAGCTCATCGCCGAGATATTCACGACGCTCGCTGGCCGGAACGCCTTGGCGCGCCCGCGCGGGCCGCCCAGCACCTTGGCCGAGGGCAACGGGGCCTGCGGGTCGTGCAGGTCGGGAAGTGTGCCGGCGAACGTGCGCTGCTTTACGTACGCGTGCCCCTGCACGTGCTCGACGTCGACCTCGGTTCCGAACCCGAAGTAGTTGTTCTCCTCCTTCGCCGACGCATAGATCCAGCTGCGCTGGTCACGACTGAAGGGGCGCTCCTCCTCGTTGGAGGTCACGATGTACTGCCGCAGCTCCGGCCCGATCGTCTCCAGCAGGTACCGGGCGTGCCCGATGACCGGGAAGTTCCGGAGCAGTGCGTGCTTCTTCTGGATGACATCACGGACAGCCAGGACCGCCAACGCTGTTGCGGCGGCTGCGCCGATCCTCCGGGCGTGCATGAACGTTCCTCCTCGATGCACGACTCCATCGCGATGCGGTGGAGTCGTTATGCCGCGTTGGGCGTTGGACGGCGGGCACACGACCAAGCGGGAATCAGCGTCCGTCGGCGAATGCGGCCTTGCACCGTCCGCCGCTCCGCGCCTGCTGACGGCGGACGCTCCGTTGTCCTGGTCCCGGCAAAGCTACCTACCCATACATAGTTGAACAATGAAATAGATGCGTGAAGTAAATCACCCGAATAGTCCGGAATACATGGGTAGCGATAAACCATGTCGATTTTCGGGTCTTCAAAGTTGGGCGGTGCGGAGGTGTTCGCGGGCTCGGCGGGTGGTGACGCAGCGTGTGCGCAGGCGCTGGTTGTCGGCGTTCCGGAAGCCGAACGCGTTGCGGGCGACGAGCTTGATGACGCGGTTGATGCCCTCGCTTTGGGCGTTGCTGTGCCCTGAGAGGGCGTTTGATCTAGGTGGATTGCCCTTTATCTCCTAGTACGTTCCTCGCCAGGTGGGTGTCGTCTCGTCCGTTATGCGCTTGGCGAGGTTG
>NZ_JBEOWS010000591.1:0-3097 GCF_040296125.1 Streptomyces sp. NPDC002265
GGGCGGGGACGACCGCCGACATCTGTACCCCGGGCGCGAGGTAGCGGCTCACCTCGCCGGCACCGGTCAGGTAGGCGGCGAGGAACTCCCCGACCGCGGAGGACAGATCACCCTGCGGGACGCTCACGCCGTACGGCGACTTCGCCACCTCGGCCCGGGCCGGGCCGGCCACCACGCCCGGCGCACCGGTCACCGTGAACGAGGCGCCCGAGGCGTCGGCGGCCACCGGGACGGCGTAGAAACGCAACCGCCCGTCGGCGTACTGCGCAGCCACCGTCACCGACCACGCGCCACCCTTGCGCTGCGCACTGCGCACCGTGGTCACCGACTGCGGCGACGACTGCGCACCCGCTGCCGGGCTGGGCAGCGCGACGTCCGGCGCCATCGACTGCGCAAGCCGCGACTGCGCACTCGTCGCATCATCGGCGCTGCTGCGCAGCCACGCGCTGACGAACACCTGCGCATAGCCGGCCGGGTCAGCGGCGGCCGTCGCGGTGCGCACGACGGTGGGCCTGGTCGCAGTAGCCGCCTCGACCCTGGTCGCGCTGGAGGCGACGGCGACGGCCAGGGCGGCGGGGCCGGCCGCGATGACCATCCAGATGGCCAGGCGCGAAAGACGGACGCGGCGTCGCATCGCCTCCAGCCGGGCGCCACCCGGCATCGGAGCAGCAGCCTCGCTCGGTGAGGCCTGCGTGCCAGGAGACATGGTCAAACTCCCAGTTCAGAAGGTGTGATTGCGGACCTTGAGAAAACCCGCCGACCCCGACCCGACCATCGACCACGAACCCCCGACCACGGTCACGATGGAGACACGAAGCCCCTGGTCGGCCTCCTGGTTGGCCCAACCACAGACCCGACCACGAGGTCGACGCGGGTCTGCCGACACTCACCGCGTCATCCGCCCGCAATGCGCCGACGAATGCGCGAACACCCCTCTGCCGCACCCCGGCCAGCGCCATACGCGAGTGCACAGAACGCCACCAGATTCGCGGGGCGGCTGCGCATCGCACGGCCCTGCACACGAGGCATCGGGCTGCACGAGCCGCCCTGCGCACCTGCTGCACGCAACCCGACTGCGCACGACACCCCCCGGGGACCGTTGCGCAGCCCGATTGCGCAACGCCCACGGAAGCTGCGCAGTCGGGCTGCGGAAAGACAGCGCACCGTGCCCGAACGCCGTGGGCGGCCCTACCACGAGCCCTACCACGACAGTCAGGCAGCTCCGCTGCCGGATCGTGACCGATGGTCGGGGTTCATGGCCGTCCATCTGGTCGGGGAGGCCGGGTGAGCTGACGGCATGGAACGCACGTACGCCTCCGCAGCCGTGCCCACCGGCCGCCCCACCCCGGCGGGCACGGTGCGCTGCCGTGGACAGCGCACGCGGCCTGGACCCAGGACGGCTCGATGAGCGGTTCCGGGTCCGGGATCCGCCGCGGCGTGATGGCGGCCGATCAGTTCACGCAGATCGCCAACGCGCTGTTTCGCGACAGCCGCATCTCCTACCGGGCGAAGGGACTCTTCGGCTGCATCAGCACCCACCGCAACGGGTGGCGGGTCACCATCGCCGCCCTCGTCGCCCTGGGCCCTGACGGGCGGGACGCGGTGCGGGCCGGACTGAACGAGCTGGAGAGGTTCGGCTACCTGGTCCGCGATCGCGTGCGCCGTCCCAACGGCACCCTGGGAGAGATCGTTTACAGCATCACCGACCGCCCCGCCGCCGGGAGCCTTGCGCCGACCGAGTCGGCATCCACCGTCCAGGAACCCGGCAGCGATGCCGGCTTCGGCGCGGGCATCCGCCGCGGTGTCATGGCAGGAGACCAGTTCACGCAGATCGCCAACGCGCTGTTCCGTGACAGCCGCATTTCCTTCAAGGCCAAGGGGCTGTTCGGCTACATCAGCACCCACCGGGCCGGCTGGCAGATCACCGTCGCCCACCTGGCCCGACACGGCCGCGAACGCATCGACGCCGTAACCACAGGCCTGGAAGAACTCCAGCACCACGGATTCCTGCTCCGTGAGCAAGGCCGCAACACCGACGGAACGCTCGGACAGGCCCTCTACGTCATCACCGACCTGCCAGCCCTGCAAAACCCCAGCTCACCACCAGAGTCGGGATATCCAGGATCGGCTGAGCCAGTGTCGGCTGGCCTCGGCACTAAGAACACCATCATCAAGAAGACCAACAAGCAGAACACCAAACCCCTCCGTCCGTGCGACCACGGCGACGCCCCGCACCACGCACAAACGGCCCCCTCGCACGCCACCACGTCGCCGACGCCTGCGGCAGACGAGATACACGCAGGCATCCGGCTCCTGCTTCAGATCGGGGCGGACCGGCCGGAACTGCTGCTGACCGGGCCGGCGCTGACCGACCAAGGCCGCGTGGCGACCGTGATGATGGAAGCAGGCTGGAGCGCCGAGCAGCTGCGCCACATCATCACCGGCCGACCGCTGCCCACCCCGGTGCGCACCTCCATCGGCGCGATCATCGCCGCCCGGCTCCGCGCCGCCCAGGCCTACCCGCCGCCCGTTACTGCCGTCGCCCGCCAGGACGCGGCCCCGCTGGACGAACCGCTCGCGGACGCGACCAGCAAGCAGTCATCGACCGTGGCTGCCGGCTCCGTGACCCAGGCCCTCACCTACCGGGCCCTTACCGAGTGCACCGACTGCGGCGTGCCCGCCACCGCCCCCGGCGAAGACCTCTGCCCGGCCTGCCTCGGCTGGCCGCTGTGCCGTACCTGCCCCGGCCCGACCCGCAGGCGAGCTCACCCCGACGGCGACGGCCGCTGCACGACGTGCGCCGGCGCCCTCGCCGACTCTCCAGAAGGAACCAACCCGTGACCGACACGCCCCGCACCCCACCGCCGTCCGCAGCCGCACCACTGCCAAGTCCCTGCGCCCTTGGCCCGGGCCGACGGGAAGCGGAACACTCCCACGCCCTGAGCACCGGCCCCGTCCGCAACCACACGTGCACGGCCGCCTGCGAACCCTCACTCGCGGACGAACACACCCGGCGGGACCGGCCCGCCGAGACCCTGCCCGCCGACAGCCGCCCGCCTGAACGTCCCCACACCACCGGCGCCCTCCCGCCGGCCAC
>NZ_JBEOWS010000592.1:0-3082 GCF_040296125.1 Streptomyces sp. NPDC002265
GCCCGGGCAGCACCGCTGCCCGCCGCGGGCCCCGGAAAGGAGCCTGGGAGACGTGTCCGACCTGCTGGGGGTAGCTGTTCTGGGAGCCGGCCACATGGGGGCCGACCACATACGACGTCTCGCTCACGTGGTGAGCGGCGCGCGGGTGGCCGCCGTCGCCGATCCCGACGCGGGACGGGCCAAGGAGGCGGTCGCCGGACTCGACGGCGTCGCCGTGCACACCGAGGCGGAGGCCGCGCTCTCGGCGCCGGGCGTCGACGCCGTACTGATCGCTTCGCCGGGTCCGGCCCACGAGGAGGCCCTGCTGGCGGCCTTCGCCCGCGGTCTGCCGGTGCTGTGCGAGAAGCCGATGGTGCCCGGGTCCGCGGGAGCGCTGCGGGTGGTCGAGGCGGAGGCACGGCTGGGCCGCCGGCTAGCCCAGGTCGGGTTCATGCGCCGCTACGACGCCGAGTACCGGCGGCTGAAGTCCCTGCTGGACAGCGGGCGGCTGGGGCGGCCGCTGATGCTGCACTGCACCCACCGCAACGTCTCCTCGCCGCCCGGCTTCACCAGCGCCATGCTGATCGACAGTTCCGTGTCGCACGAGATCGACGCGGCCCGCTGGCTGCTGGACCAGGAGCTGACCGCGGTGAGCGTGTTCCGGCCCCGGCCCGCCTCGGGTGCCCCCGAGGGCCTGCTGGACCCGCAGTTCGTGCTCTTCGAGACGGCCGGGGGCGCGCTGGTGGACGTGGAGGTCTTCGTCAACTGCGGCTTCGGCTACCAGGTGCGCTGCGAGGCGGTCTGCGAGGAGGGCAGCGCCCGCATCGGCGAGGAGCACGCCATGGCCGTGACGACGGCGGGCGCCGCGAGCCGGGAGGTCCCGGACGACTACCTCGTGCGGTTCGCGGACGCCTACGACCGTGAGGTGCAGGCCTGGGTCGACGCGACCCGGCGGGGCCGGGTCACCGGGGCGAGCGTCTGGGACGGCTACGCCGCCTCCGTCGTCGCCGAGGCCGGGGTCCGGGCGCTGGAGAGCGGCGGCCGGGTGGCCGTCGAGCTGGCCCCGCGCCCGGACCTGTACGGGGACGTCAGCCGCTGACGCTGGGGGCGCCGGTCTCCAGGTGTCCGGTGAACCGGCGCGACCAGGTGGTGTCGGAGTCGACGGTGACCGTGAGGTCGTACCAGCCGTTCTGGTAGGCGACCACGTTGAAAAAGTCCTCCGTGGACCCGCCCGCCGCGACCCGGTAGGTCCACGGACCGTCGCCGCGGTAGTGGTTCGCGGTGATGGTGAACGTGACCGCGGTGGCGGCCGAGTTGGTCATCCGCAGCCAGAGGGCCTCGCGGCCCGTGCCGGACTCCACGGCGTAACGCGCGCTCACCTCCGCCGACTTGCCGGCCTTGGTCGCGTCCCCCTGGAACCGGCGCAGGAAGCGGTTGGGGCCGAGCATGGTCAGGTCGTACTTGCCGTCGCCGTATCCCGCGCCGATGTTGAAGGAGTCGGTCGCGGTGGCGCCAGCGTCGACCGTGTACTGCCAGGGCGTGGTGTCGCGGTAGGCGTTGGGGTGGATCGAGAAGTGCGCCGCCCGGGTCGCGGGGGCGCCCTGGTTGGCCATGGTGAACCAGGCGAGGATCCGGCCGCTCGCGCCGAACTCCAGCCGGTCGAGCCGGCCGCCGGGCTGGTAGGGCAGCGCCCGGGCCGGCCTGGTGCCGGGCTCCTGGGCGGGCGGCGCGTTGGTGGTGGGCACCGGGTTGGGCAGCCGCCCGCACGTGGCGAAGCCGATGACGCTCGTGGCGGGCAGGTCCACCGCACCGTAGACCGGGGCGGCGAAGTCGAACACTCCGGTGAGGTCGCCGCTCACCCTGCGGCGCCAGGCGCTGATGTTGGGGCAGGCGGCGGGCTTGCCCAGGGCCGTCGTCCAGGCCTCCAGGAAGCGCAGGACCGAGGTGTGCTCGAAGACCTCGGAGGAGACCCAGCCGCCGCGGGTCCAGGGCGAGATCACGATCATGGGGACACGGAAGCCGAATCCGTACGGGACCCCGTTGAGGAACTCCCCGGCGGTGCCGGCGGGCGGGGCCGGGGGCGGCACATGGTCGAAGAAGCCGTCGTTCTCGTCGTAGTTGAGGAACAGGACGGTGGAGTCGAGGACATCCGGATCCGCGGCCAGTGCCCGGTAGACGAGGTCGACGAAGTGGGCGCCGTCGCCGGGCGGGGCGTACGGGTGCTCGGAGAAGGCCTGGTTGGGGACCACCCAGGAGACCTGGGGCAGCGTGCCCGCGACCACGTCCGCCCTGATGGCGGCGGCGATGTCGTCGGGGGTCGAGCCGGTGGCGCTCGGCACGGAGGACATGCCCCGGTCGTACAGCGGTTCGCCCGCCCTGGCCGCGGCGAACTTCTTGAAGTACGCGCAGCCGTTGTCCCCGTAGTTGTCCCGGGCGTTCTGGTAGACCCGCCAGGTCACCCCGGCGGCCTGGAGTGCCTCGGCGTAGTTCTGCCAGGTCAGCCCGGACTCGTCGCCGCCGTCGTAGCTGGCCGCGTCGACCTTGCCGCTCCACAGATAGGTGCGGTTGGGGCCGGTCGCGCTGAGCGTGGAGCAGAAGTAGGCGTCGCAGACGGTGTAGTTGTCGGCGAGCGCGTAGTGGAAGGGGATGTCGGCGCGGTCGAGGTGGCCGAGGGAGCGTACGTTGCCCACGCCGGAGACCCACTTGTCCATCCGGCCCTTGTTCCAGGCCGCGTGCTGCGAGGACCAGGAGTGCGGCAGTTCCCCGTTGCACTGCGCGAGGGTCTCGCCGTCCACGCCGCCGGCCGCGGGGGTGGCGCTCAGCCGCCACGGGTACTGGCGGCCGGAGCCGTTCGGCTGGTCGAAGACGCCGTGGCCGCCGGCCAGGGTGATGCCGCTGCGGTCGTCGAAGCCGCGCACTCCGCGCAGGCGTCCGAAGTAGTGGTCGAAGCTGCGGTTCTCCTGCATGAGGATCACCACGTGGCGTACGTCCGAGATCGTGCCGGTGGCCGCCGCCCCGGCCGCGGCGGCCGTCCGGGGGCCCGTGCCGGTCGCGATGCCCGCCGCCATGGAAGCGCCCAGTCCCACGAAAACTCTTCAGCTGA
>NZ_JBEOWS010000593.1:0-3071 GCF_040296125.1 Streptomyces sp. NPDC002265
GACACCCCGACGCCGTCAGCTCCGCGATCTGCTGCAACGTCGCCCCGATGTCCGACGTCCGCGTCGTCGTCATCGACTGCACCGACACCGGCGCGTCCCCGCCCACCGCGACGGACCCGACCTGGATCTGCCGGCTCTTGCGGCGCTCGGCGAGCCTGGTCGGAACGGACGGCATGCCGAGAGAAATCGCAGTCATCTGCTGTGCAACCCCAAGTCGTGGATCAAGGTCTGGTCCCGTGCTCAGCGGGCTCCGGCCTTCGAGATTACGGCACCCGCCCGAGCCCGGGCACATCGCGCCGGTCAAACCCGCTCAACGGATGACGGCCGGGAACCAAAGGTCCCCGGCCGTCACGAACGCCACATGACTAGGAAATTTTGACGGGGTTAACCACGTCGGCGATGAGGACCAGGATGGTGAAGCAGACGAAGATCCCGGCCACCACATAGGCCACCGGCATCAGCTTCGCCACGTCGAACGGGCCCGGGTCCGGCCGGCGCAGCACCTTCGCCGCCTGGCGGCGCAGCGACTCCCACAGCGCGCCCGCGATATGCCCGCCGTCGAGCGGGAGCAGCGGGAGCATGTTGAACAGGAACAGCGAGAGGTTGAAGCCCGCGACCAGCATCAGGGCCATCGCCAGCTGCTGGGTCGGCGGGATGTCGAGGGTGAAGATCTCACCGCCGACGCGGGCCGCGCCGACCACGCCCATCGGGGAGTCGGCGGCGCGCGGGGCGCCGTCGAAGGCCGCGTTCCACAGGGCCGGGATCTTGCCGGGCAGGCTCGCGATGGAGTCGACGGCCTCGCCGAGCCGGTCGCCCATCCAGGTCACGGACTCGCCGAGGTCCAGGCGTACGACACCGGTGGCGGCGCTGAAGCCGAGGAAGCCCGCGGTGACGTACTGGCCCTCGACGATCTGGCCGCTGGAGTCCTTCTTGGCGACCTGGTTGGTGGCGATCTTCGCGTGCAGGGAGACTTCCTGGCCCTTGCGCTCGACGATGATCGGCACGTCCTTGCCGGGGGTGGCGCGGATGAGGTCGGAGAGCTGGTTCCAGTCGTCCGTCCGCACCCCGTCGAAGGAGACGATCTTGTCGCCGGCCTTGAGGCCCGCCGCCGCGGCCGGGGAGGGCGCGTCGGAGGCCTTGCAGGTGTCGCGGTTCTGGCTCTGTGCGATGACGCACTGGGAGACCGAGCTGACGGTGTTGGTCTGCTGGGAGATGCCGAAGCCCATCAGCACGGTGAGGAACAGCGCCACCGCCAGGACCAGGTTCATGAAGGGGCCCGCGAACATCACGATGACCCTCTTCCACGGCTTGCGCGTGTAGAAGAGGCGGGTCTCGTCCCCTGGTTCGAGCTCCTCGAAGGCGGCGGAGCGGGCGTCCTCGATCATGCCGCGCCAGGGCGAGGTGGAGCGGGCCGAGATCCGGCCGTCGTCGCCCGGCGGGAACATGCCGATCATGCGGATGTAGCCGCCGAACGGGACGGCCTTGACGCCGTACTCGGTCTCGCCCTTCTTCCGCGACCAGATGGTCGGGCCGAAGCCGACCATGTACTGCGGCACGCGGATCCCGAAGAGCTTGGCCGTGGACAGATGCCCCAGCTCGTGCCAGGCGATCGAGACCAGCAGGCCGACCGCGAACACGACTATGCCGAGGATCATCATCAGGGTCGTCATGCACGCGCCTCCGCGGTCGCCGTCGTCGTCTGTGCTGTCAGTTCCCCGGCCCTGGCTCGCGCCCAGGCCTCCGCTTCGAGGACGTCCGACACGGTCAGTGAAGTTCCCGTGCGCGGCGCGCCGTGCTCCTCGACCACCCGTGTCACCGTCTCCATGATCCCGTTGAACGGCAGGGCGCCGTTCAGGAACGCTTCGACGCACTCCTCGTTGGCCGCATTGAACACTGCCGGGGCCGTGCCCGCGAGCTCCCCGACGTGCCGGGCGAGCCCGACGGAGGGGAAGGCCTCACCGTCGAGCGGGAAGAACTCCCAGGTCGAAGCCTTGCTCCAGTCGAAGGCCGGGGCCGCGTCCGGTACCCGTTCGGGCCAGCCGAGACCGATGGCGATCGGCCCTCCCATGTCGGGGGGCGTCGCCTGGGCCAGGGTGGATCCGTCCGTGAACTCAACCATCGAGTGAACATACGACTGGGGATGCACGACGACCTCAATGCGGTCGAAGGGAATGTCGTACAGCAGGTGCGCCTCGATGACTTCGAGACCCTTGTTGACGAGGGTCGCGGAGTTGACCGTGATCACCGGGCCCATCGCCCAGGTGGGGTGGGCGAGGGCGTCCTGGACGGTGACGTTCGCCAGTTCCGCCTTGGTCCGGCCGCGGAAGGGACCGCCGGAGGCGGTGACGACGAGCTTGCGCACGTCGGCCCGGGTGCCGGCCGCCAGGGCCTGGAAGAGGGCCGCGTGCTCGGAGTCCACCGGGATGATCTGCCCGGGCTTGGCGAGCGCCTTGACCAGCGGGCCGCCGACGATGAGCGACTCCTTGTTGGCCAGCGCGAGGGTGCGGCCGGCCTCCAGGGCGGCGAGGGTCGGGGCGAGGCCGATGGATCCGGTGATGCCGTTCAGGACGGTGTGGCAGTCGGAGGCGGCGACCTGCGCGGCCGCGTCCGGGCCGGCGAGGATCTCGGGGAGCGGCTCGCCCGCCCCGTACCGGGCGGCGAGCGCCTCGCGCAGCGCGGGGACGACGTCCTCGCGGGCCACGGCCACCGTGTGCACCCGCAGCCGGTGGGCCTGCTCGGCGAGCAGTTCGACCCGGCCGCCCGCGGCGGACAGGGCGGTGACGCGGAAGCGGTCCGGATTGCGCAGGACGAGGTCGATGGCCTGGGTGCCGATCGAGCCGGTGGAGCCGAGGATCACCACGTCCTTGGGCCCGTCCCCCGCGACGGGGTCGAAGACGAGGTGCGGGTCGGCGAGCGGGGCCGGGCTCACGCGGCCGGCGGGGCTTTCGGTCATTGCTCCATTGTGGCCCGGTCCGCGGCGGCGGCTGACAGCGCGTCCTCGTCGCGGGACCGCCGACGGCCCCGGGCAACCGGAGCGCCGGGTTCCCGGGCCCTCGGGGCCGTGGGGGTGC
>NZ_JBEOWS010000594.1:0-3053 GCF_040296125.1 Streptomyces sp. NPDC002265
GCGCCCCACGCGGCCAGTTCGGCCTCCAACTCGACCGCCCCAGGCGCCTCCGCACCACGACGACTGAGCAGCAGCAGACTGCGCACACCATGCTCCGCGACCAGATGCCGGGCGAACAAACCGCCCAACGCACCCGACGCACCCGTCAACAGAACAGTCCCGGAACCGAAATCCGGTACGCCCGTGACCGTCCCGGCAGCCCTCACCAGGCGGGGTACGAAGACCTCTCCGTCGCGGACCGCGACCTGCGACTCACCGGAAGCCAGCACAGCAGGCAGCACGCGAACCGCTCCGTCGGTCTCCTCGGCCTCCACCAGCACGATCCGGTCCGGATCCTCCGACTGCGCGGACCGCACCAGCCCCCACACCGCAGCATGAGCCAGATCACCCGGACGCGTCACCAACACCAGACGCCCCGCGCGCTCCTCCGCCAACCACCATTGCACCAGCGCCAGAACCTCACTCGCGACGCCGTACACGCGGTCGGCGGTCTCCGTACCGGACCCCACCGGGCACGGAGCGATCGTGACCACCGCGACTTCGGGAAGGGCCGGCTCGGCGGACAGGGCGGCCAGGTCCGCGTAGCTCCGTACGTCGAGCCCGGCGGCGTCGACCTCGGTGACGGCCACGGGCTGCCATTCGACGCCGAACAGCGAGTCTTCGGCACGCCTGCCGGAGCCGCCCGCCATGAGCAGTTGCTCGCGTGACACCGGCCGCAGCGACAGTGAGCCGACCGTGGCCACCAGACCACCCGAGGTGTCGGCCACGGTCAGCGACACCGCGTCCGTACCCGTGCGGGAGATCTTGACCCGCAGCGCCGTCGCCCCCGCGGCACGCACACCCACTTCGGACCAGGCGAAGGGCAGCAGCGGCCCCTCGACGACGGGGACGAGCCCGCCCGCGCCGATCGCGTGGAGGGCCGCGTCCAGCAGCGCCGGATGCAGGGCGAACGCGCCCGCCTCCGTGCCCTCGGGAAGGGCGACCTCGGCGAGAACGTCGTCCCCACTGCGCCACACCGACCGCAGGCCCCGGAAAGCCGGGCCGTAGCCCAGGCCGAGTCCGTCCAGCGCTTCGTAGAACCCGGTCAGGTCGACGGCCTCGGCACCCGCCGGCGGCCACGCGCCGAGGTCCGCGCCGTGCGGCGGCTCGGGCAGCGCGTCCGTCAGGAAGCCGACCGCGTGCCGCACCCACGGCGCGTCGTCCGGCGCGTCCTCCCGTCGCGAGTGCACGCTCAGCGCGCGCCTGCCCGGCTCCTCCTCGGCCCCGACCCACACCTGCACGGCCACGCCACCGCGCTCCGGGACGACCAGCGGTGCCTCCAGCGTCAGGTCCTCGACCTGCGCGCAACCGGCCTCGTCGCCCGCACGCACCACCAGCTCCACCAACGCGGTACCCGGCAGCAGCACGCTGCCCATGACCGTGTGGTCTGCGAGCCAGGGATGCGTCCTGAGCGACAGCCGCCCGGTGACCAGCAACCCGTCGGCACCGGGGAGCGCGACCACCGCGCCGGCCAACGGGTGTTCCGCCGCTCCCAGTCCGAGTCCCGTGGCGGCGGTGCTGCCGGTGAACTCCTCGGGCGCGTCGAGCCAGTAGCGCTCGTACTGGAAGGCGTAGGTGGGCAGGTCGACGCGGCGGGCGCCGGGGAAGAGCGCCTGCCAGTCCGGCGAGAGGCCGTGCACGTGCAGTTCGGCCAGCGCGGTGACGACGGACTGGGGCTCGGCGCGGTCGGTCCGTACGACGGGCACGGTGACGATGTCCGCGTCGTCGTCCAGGCAGCCTTGGGCGAGGGCGCTCAACACACCCCCCGGACCGATCTCGACGAACGTCGTCACACCCAGGTCGTGCAGAGTCCGGACGCCGTCGGCGAAACGGACCGCCTCACGGACGTGCCTCACCCAGTACTCCGCGGTGTACGCCTCGGCCAGCCGGCCGGTGAGATTGGAGACCACCGGAATACGCGGCTTCCCGAAAGCCAGCCCGCGCACGACCCCGGCAAACTCCTCCAGCATCGGGTCCATCAACGGCGAATGGAACGCATGACTGACCTTCAACCGGGACGTCTTACGACCCTGCTCCCGGAAGACCTCGGCAATCCCGGTGACCGCATCCTCCTCGCCGGACACCACGACCGACCGCGGACCATTGACCGCCGCGATACCGACACCGTCGACGAGATGAGGAAGGACTTCGTCCTCGGCGGCCTGGACGGCAACCATCGCCCCGCCGACCGGCAACGCCTGCATCAGCGCGGCACGAGCCGACACCAGCCTCGCCGCATCCTCCAGCGACAACACCCCGGCCACATGCGCAGCCGCGATCTCACCCACCGAATGACCCGCCACGTAATCCGGCCGCACACCCCACGACTCCAGAAGCCGGAACAACGCAACCTCGAACGCGAAGAGCGCAGGCTGGGCCGAACCCGTCCGGTCGAGTTCCGCCGAGTCAACGTCGACACGGGTGTCCAGAAGCGCGCACACCTCGTCGTACGCGGCGGCGAACACGGGGTACGACGCGTACAACTCGCGCCCCATACCGATCCGCTGCGAACCCTGGCCCGAGAACAGGAACCCGACCTTGCCGCCGGTACCCGGTTCACCCTGGACGACCCGGGTGGACGAAGACCCTGCGGTCAGCGCGCGGAGCCCTTCGAGGAGATCCTCCCGGGTCTCCCCCACCACGGCAGCCCGGTGCTCCATGACCGAGCGTGCGGTGGCGAGCGAGAAGCCGACGTCGGCCGGCCGCAGTTCCGTGTCCGTGGCCAGGGACAGCAGACGCTCCGCCTGCGCCCGCAGCGCCGCCTCCGTCCTGCCCGACAGCACCCACGGCACGGCCGCGCCGTAGTCGGGCATGGGCGCCCGCTCCGCCGAAGCGGGCGCCTGCTCGACGAGCACGTGAGCGTTGGTACCGCTGATACCGAAGGACGACACGGCGGCACGGCGCGGGCGGTCCGACTCGGGCCAGTCGACGGCTTCGGTCAGCAGCCGGACATCACCGGCCGACCAGTCCACATGCGGCGTCGGCTCATCGACATGAAGGGTCCGCGGCAGCAC
>NZ_JBEOWS010000595.1:0-3042 GCF_040296125.1 Streptomyces sp. NPDC002265
GGCCGGAGCCGGTTCCGCCGCGGCCCGCAGGCCTCGCGGAAGACACCCCCGTGGACGAGGAGCCGACCGTGCAGCCACAAGCCGGTGACGAAGCCCGCACCCGAGCCGTCCCCCCGACCGCCACCCGCACCGGCCCGGTCGCCGTACAGGCCGCCGCCGCGCCGGTGTACGCCATCAGCACGCGCGGTCTGGTCAAGAGCTACGCGGGCCCGGACGGAAGCACCACCCACGCCGTACGCGGCCTGGACCTCGACGTCCTCAAGGGCGAGACCTACGCCTTCCTCGGCCCCAACGGCGCGGGCAAGTCCACCACCCTCGCCCTGCTGTGCGCCCTCGCCCGCCCCACCGCCGGACGGGCCACGGTGGCGGGCGCCGACGTGCTCAGCCGCCCGGACCGGGTCAGAAGACTGGTCGGCATGCTCTTCCAGCACAGCGCCCTGGACCCCGACCTGACGGCCGAACAGAACCTGCACATCCACGCACGCCTCTACGGACTGCGCCGCCGCCACGCGCGCGTGCGCGTCACCGAGATGCTCGAAGCGGTCGGACTTGACGACCGCCGCCGCTTCCCGGTCCGCACCCTGTCCGGAGGCATGCGCCGCCGCCTGGAGCTCGCCCGTGGCCTGCTGCACGCGCCCGAGGTGCTGTTCCTCGACGAGCCGACCACCGGACTCGACCCGCACGCCCGCGCCCAGGTCTGGGAGCACCTGCGCGTCCTGCGCGAGCGGTACGGCAGCACCCTCTTCGTCACCACCCACTACCTGGAGGAGGCGGAGCACTGCGACCGGCTCGGCATCCTCGACCACGGCCGGCTCGTGGCCCAGGGCACGCCCCACGCGCTGAAGGCCGAGATCGGGGCGGACCGGGTACTGCTGCGTACCGGCGACGACGCGGCGGCACGGCAGGTCGTGGCCCGCACTGCGCCGCCGGGCCCGGCCGTCACCCAGGACACCGAGGGGGTGTCGCTGCGCGTGCCCAACGGCAGCGCCTGGATTCCCCGCCTGTGCGCGGCACTCGAAGCCCACGGCATCGCCGTGCACGCCGCGTCCGCGACCCCGCCGACCCTCGACGACGTCTTCTTCCACCACACCGGCCGCAGCATCCACGCCCCCCGGCCGCACCCGACACCGGCCGATCCGACTCCGGCCGACCCGACGGCGGCCGACCCCACACCGGCCGATCCGGCTCCGGGCGTCGGCACTGCAGCGACCGAGGAGGCCCCATGACCGCCCCCGCTCTCCCGGCCTCCGATGCCTCAGGTACCCCCGCCGACCCCGGCGCCTCCCGCGGCGGCGACCGTGGGCCGGGGCCGTCCCTGCGCCGCGAACTGCGCGCGGTCCACGCCCTGGTGCACCGCGATCTGCTGCGCCTGGCGGGCCAGCCCACGCACAGCGCCCTGATGCTGATCCAGCCGGTCCTCTACCTCTTCGTCCTGGGCGGCGGTCTGGCCGCCCTGATCCCGAACTCCTCACTGGGCGTCGGCTATCAGACGTACCTCTTCCCGGGCATGCTGATGATGACCGTGCAGGCGCCGGCCATCATCGTCGGCGTCCGTCTGATCACCGACCGGCAGAGCGGCTACCTGCGCGAACTGCTGATGGCCCCGGTCAGTCGACCCACCCTCCTGCTCGGGAGCTGCGCCGGCGGCACCATCGTCTCCACGGTCCAGGGAGCGGTCCTGCTCGGTCTGGCCGGCGCCGTCGGCCTGCCCTACGACCCGCTTCTCCTGGCGTTGCTGCTCGCCGTGATGATCCTGGCCTCCTTCACCATCACGGCCCTGTCCCTGCTGCTGGCCGTGAGCCTGGACCGGCCCGAGATCTTCCACATGCTGCTCGGCCTGGTGATGATGCCGCTGCTGTTCCTCTCCGGCGGCTTCTTCCCCCTGGGCAACCTGCCGGGCTGGGCCCATACGCTGGCCGCGGCCAACCCCCTCGCCTACGGGGTGGACCTGCTCCGCCGCGTCATCGCGCTCCGCGTACCGCACCAGGCGACCGCCGTGGGCATCGAGTGGTTCGGCCGGCAGCCTTCGTTGCTCCTGGAAGGCGCCGTCCTGCTGGCCGGCGGAGTCGCGGCCCTGCTCTGGGCCGCCCGCCGCTTCAGCCGCCCCGAATGACACCCGACAGCCGCCCCGAGTGCCCCCTGACCCGTCGGCCGTCGAGCGGCTCAGGGGGCCGGAGCGCATTCCTGGACCAGGCCGAGTACCGCGTCCGGTGTCGACGGCCCGTTCGAACGCGTCGGTGATCCGTGACCGGGCGGGACGTACCTCCTCCAACAACTACTGTCCCATTGTGGGGAGTTCCACCCCGGCACGACTTCCTCGACGCGGAGATCGTCGTCTTGAGCGGGTTCGCCCCGGGACGCCTGGAAGTCTGTCTGGCCCGGCCGCAATCGGGTCGCCGTCATCGTGGTGGCGGATGTGGCCGGATCGGGGACGTCGGTCCGTGTCCCGGTGCGCCTGACGGTTCCGGCTGTACTCCGCACCCCGCGCCCGGGTCCTGCGCCCCTCACGCCTCTGCACCTCCACGTCCCACCATCAGGGCGTTTGACCAGGAACAGTCCGGTTCGTGCCTCCTGTGTCCGGCAGGGTTGCACCAGTGACGGGACGCCAATCGCAGACGTCCCGCACGATCAGGAGGAGACACATGCGAGCAAAGACGGCCCTCACCGCCGGCGCAATGGCGCTCACTCTCGCCGCTGGAGCCGGCTGGGCCGCCCAGGCAGCCCCCGAGCACTCGACCGCTGCCAAGCCCGTACATTCCCGTGCCATCGACGGCTATCAGATCGTCACGCTCCCCAACGCGAACGTCCCGAACTTCCAGCGCCGTACCGTCTACTGTCCGGCCGGCAAGCACGTCATCGGTGGCGGAGCCGAAGCCCAGGGTGCCGACGCGATGCTCGTCGGCAGCTTCCCCACCCCGGACGGATCCGGCTGGATCGGCCTCGGCAGGCAGAAGGCCTACACCACCGTCGGCATCAGCGTGTACGCCATCTGCGCCTTCTGATCCGACGTCAGTCCCGTCAGCGTCCCGTCGCCGGTACCTC
>NZ_JBEOWS010000596.1:0-2988 GCF_040296125.1 Streptomyces sp. NPDC002265
TCTCCCGTCGGGCCCGCGCCCCCCCCCGGGGGGGGGGGGGGGGGGGGCCGCCCCCCCCCCCCCCCCCGCTCCCGTGCTCCTGCCGGATCCCGTACCGGTACTAGGCCCGGCACAGGCAGAACGGGTGTCCCGCCGGGTCCGCGTAGACCCGGAAGCTGCGCGAGCGGTCCTCGGCCTCCAGCGGGCGGGCGCCGAGCCGCAGAACCTCCTGCTCGGCGGTGTCCAGGTCGTCGACGGTCAGGTCCAGATGGAACTGCTGCGAACCGTCGGACGAGGGCCACTTCGGCGGTACGTACCCGGGTGAGGCCTGGAACGCCAGCACCTGGGCGCCGTCGACCTTCACGTCGACCCAGTCCTCCTGCTCCTCCAGGGTGCCGCCGAGCAGCACGGCGTAGAAACCGGCCAGGGCACTGGGGTCGGGACAGTCCAGGACGACGGTGTCCAGCTTGGCGAGAGCCATGACTTCCTCCTCGATCGGCGTTACCTGTAGAGACGGGTAACCAGTAACCGTTACCTCATGCTGCCCCACAGGAGGTAACGTCACAAGAGAAATACCGGGAACCGGAGGTGGCGCGCCGCCATGAGTGAGAGATCGCCCGCACCGGGCGGGCTGGCGCTGATCGAGTCCCTGGTGAACACGCTGGACCTCGGGTCCGGCGCCGACGCGCTCGACACGCCCGACGGCAGGTCGCGCTTCGGACTCACCCTCGACGACCTGGCGGACGCCCGCGACCTGCGCGAGTCACTGCGCGCCGCGCTGCTCGCCCACGCGGGCCATCCACCGCACCGCGAGGTGGCCGACCTGGGGGCCCTGCTGGCGGCGGCACCGCTGTACGTGGCGGTCGACGCCAGGGACGGTTCCGCGCGGCTCACCCCCGGCGCCGAGGCGCCCCTGCGGTCCCGGATCGCGGCCGCGGTGGCGGACTCCCTGGTCGCGGGCACCTGGACCCGGCTGAAGGCCTGCGAGGACGTGACCTGCCACTGGGCGTACTACGACCGCAGCCCGGCCGGCCGGGCCCGCTGGTGCTCGATGTCGGTGTGCGGAGCCCGCGCGAAGATGCGCCGCTACCGGGCCAAGGGCCGGTGAGGGCCGGGCCCGCCCGGGGCGTCGCGCGCGGCCGCGGGCGGCGACGCACAGGAAGTTCTTACGTCACCTGCGGGCCGGGTGCGGCAGAATGCAGCAGTACGCCGGTTCGGCCGACTGAGCCTCGGCCGAACCGGCGTCGTCTCGTTCTGTGTGCCGGTCAGGCGGTCGGACGCCCCATCGCCCGGTAGCTCCAGCCGGCCTTGCGCCACAGCTCGGGGTCGAGGGCGTTGCGCCCGTCCAGGATCAGCCGGGTCTTGACGACCTCGCCGAGCCGCGCCGGGTCCAGCTCGCGGAACTCCCGCCACTCGGTCAGGTGCAGGACGACATCGGCGCCCCGCACGGCCTCCAGCGCCGACTCGGCGTAGCCGAGCGTGGGGAAGACCCGCCGGGCGTTCTCCATGCCCTTGGGGTCGTAGACGGTCACCTGGCCGCCCTGGAGGTGTATCTGACCGGCGACGTTCAGCGCGGGCGAGTCCCGGACGTCGTCGGAGTCGGGCTTGAAGGTGGCGCCGAGCACGGCGACCCGCTTGCCCAGGAAGGAACCGCCGCCCAGCGCCTGGCGGGCCAGCTCCACCATCTGCCCGCGCTGGCGCATGTTGATGGAGTCGATCTCGCGCAGGAAGGTCAGTGCCTGGTCGGCACCGAGCTCGCCGGCCCGCGCCATGAAGGCCCGGATGTCCTTGGGCAGGCAGCCGCCGCCGAAGCCGATCCCGGCCCGCAGGAACTTCTTGCCGATCCGGTCGTCGTGCCCGATCGCCTCGGCCAGCTTGACCACGTCACCGCCCGCGGCCTCGCACATCTCCGCCATGGCGTTGATGAAGGAGATCTTGGTGGCGAGGAAGGAGTTCGCGGAGGTCTTCACCAGCTCGGCGGTGGGGAAGTCGGTGACGACGAACGGCGAGCCCTCCCCGACGGGGGTGGCGTACACCTGCCGCAGCAGCTTCTCCGCCCGCTCGCTGCGCACGCCCACCACGATCCGGTCGGGGTGCAGGGTGTCCTGGACGGCGAAGCCCTCGCGCAGGAACTCCGGGTTCCAGGCCAGCTCGGCGTCCGCGCCGGCCGGTGCGAGTCCGGTGACCATGCGGGCCAGCCGGTCGGCGGAGCCGACGGGCACGGTGGACTTGCCGACCACGAGGGTGGGCCTGGTCAGGTGTGGTGCGAGGGAGGAGAGGGCAGACTCGACGTACGACATGTCGCAGGCGTACTCGCCGTGCTTCTGCGGCGTGTTCACACACACGAAGTGGACGTCGCCGAACGCCCCGACCTCGGCCCAGTCCTGGGTGAAGCGCAGCCGGCCGGTGGTGCCCTCGAACCCGGCGACATGCCGGCGCAGCAGTTCCTCGAGCCCCGGCTCGTACATCGGGGTCTCGCCCCGCTCCAGCATCTCGATCTTCTCGCGCACCACGTCGAGCGCGAGCACCTCGAAGCCGAGCTCGGCCATGGCCGCGGCGTGCGTGGCGCCGAGATAACCGGTGCCGATCACGGTGATCCTGAGGGCGGCCATGCAGTGCTCCTGGGGTGTACGGCGTCGGATACGCGCTGTGCGGTGCCGCCCGAGCATAGTCGGGGCGTGCCGCGCCTCTTCAACGGGCAGATTGCCTCCTGTCGCCAAGCTCACGTATCTGTCCGGTGGGCGGGCCCCTAAAATTTGAGTTACTTAACGGTAGTTAGCGCAGTTCCCTTGGAGCGTGAGAGACCTTGGCCGGATCGGCTGACTTCGACCTGTACCGCCCGTCCGAGGAGCACGACATGCTCCGTGACGCCGTCCGTTCGCTGGCCGAGGCGAAGATAGCCCCGTTCGCGGCCGTGGTGGACGAGGAGGCGCGGTTCCCGCAGGAGGCGCTGGACGCGCTGGTCGCGAACGATCTGCACGCCGTGCACGTGCCGGAGGAGTACGGCGG
>NZ_JBEOWS010000597.1:0-2983 GCF_040296125.1 Streptomyces sp. NPDC002265
CCTGAGTCTTCAGTAGCGGGGACAGGATTTGAACCTGCGACCTCTGGGTTATGAGCCCAGCGAGCTACCGAGCTGCTCCACCCCGCGTCGGTAGAACCAGCATACGCCATTCGCGGGAGGGAATGCACAACGATTGTTTCCGGGCTCGCCGGACGGGCTTCCGGAGGCCCGCCGGACGGCTTGCGAAAGGACCGACGAACGGGCGTCCGGGGAGGCCGCCGACAGGGCGCGGCCCGGTCCGGCGCGGTCGGCTCAGCCCGTCAGGAGGTGGCGGTTCGGCGCCTTGGCGGCCGCCTCCTGGTCCGGCAGGACGACGACGTGCGCGCCCTCGGCCGCCAGCAGCCCGCTGCCGTCGGCGCCGGTGACGAAGGTGTCGGGCTCCCGCCAGGCCGTGACCACCCGCCGCACCCCCGCGCCGAGGATCAGCCGCGCGCACGGGGCCGGCCGGGACGCCCGCCGGGCGCACGGCTCCAGGCTGCTGTAGACGGTCGCGCCGGGCAGCCGCGGGTCGGCCGGGTCGATCTTCGCCAGGGCCGACTCCTCCGCGTGCACGAGGGGATCGCCGCCCTCCCGGGAGTGGCCCCGGGCGAGTTCCGTGCCGTCGGCCGCCACCACCACCGCGCCCACGCTGAACGCGGTCCGCGACGGCGGGCACAGGGCCGCCAGTTCGCAGGCGAGCGCCAGCCAGTGCCGGTCGGCGGCCGAGACCGCGTCCGCGACGCCGGGCGCGGTGGGCTCGTAGCGCATGAGAACGACGTCCTCGATCCGCCGGGTCTCCGTCAGCCGCAGCCGGCCGCCCTGGTAGGCCCCCGGACCGAACAGCCGGGGCGCGGCCGGGTCGCCGACGAAGAGCGGGGCGAGGACGAGCTGGAGTTCGTCGGCGAGTTCCTGCTGGAGCAGCTGGGTGTGGATGGTGCCGCCGCCCTCGACCATGAGCCGCCGCACCCCCCGTACGTCGTGCAGGTGTTCCAGCAGCCGCCGCCAGTCGAGCTCGGGCCCCAGCGCGACGACGTCGGCCGCCAGACCCGCCCGGCGGGCCCGCCCGGCGCCCTGGTCGGTGGTGTAGAGGACCTTCTCACCGCCGGTGTGCCAGAAGTTCGCTGCCGGGTCCAGTTCGCCGGACCCGCTCACGGTGACCTTGAGGGGGTACTCCGGCCGCCCGGCCGCCACCCGCGCGGCCCGCCGCTCGGGCGAGTTCACCAGCAGCCGGGGGTTGTCGGCGCGGATCGTGCCGGCCCCGACGAGGATCGCGTCGACGGAGGCCCGTACCTCGTCGACCCGGTCGAAGTCGGCGGGGCTGGAGAGCAGCAGCCGCTCGGGACCGGTGTCGTCGAGGCAGCCGTCGAGGGAGACGGCGGCGGACAGCAGGACGTACGGGAACGGCATCGGCGCGCTCACTCTCGGCGGCGGGGCGGGGCTCAGGACTCTTGGTTCAAGTTTGAAACAAACCTACACTGGCGGCATGACGACCCGCTGGCTCACTCCCGAGGAGCAGCGCGCATGGCGCGCGTACCTCGCCGCCACCCTGCTCGTGGAGGACGCGCTCGACCGCCACCTCCAGCAGGAGGCCGGCATGCCGCACCTGTACTACTCCATCCTGTCCCGGCTCTCCGAGGAACCCGGACGCCGGCTGCGCATGACCGACCTCGCCGAACGGCTGAAGATCACCCGCAGCCGGCTGACGTACGCGGTGACACGCCTGGAGAAGGACGGACTGGTGCTGCGCGAGGGCTGCCCGTCGGACCGGCGGGGCAGCACGGCGGTCCTGACCGACGCCGGGATGACGGTCCTGGAGCGGGCGGCGCCGGGCCACGTCGAGAACGTGCGCGCGACCCTGTTCGACCATCTCGCCCCGGAGCAGGTGCGGCAGCTGGAGGAGATCTTCACCGGGGTCGCCCGGGCGCTCCAGAGCGGCGCCGAGGCGCCCGGGGCACCGGAGGACATGCCGTGGCGCCGCCGCTCGCCGAAGCCCCCGTGCTCCTGACCGGAACCTTCGCGCTCCCGGCCGGAACCCTCGCGCTTCCGGGCACGGCGGCGAACCGCGCCCTCAACCCATTGCTTCAAATTTCAAGCATGGGTTAGGGTCGGGGACACAGGTTCTGCTTCAAAACTGAAGCAGAAGTTCCCTCCGGACCCGGAGCCCGCATGCCCGACCTCCCCGCCGCCACCCAGCGCTCCCGCGTCCGGGTCCCACTGCGCTTCCACGACGGCTACGGCGTCGACGCCGAGCTGGTGACCTTCCACGGTCTGGCCGACGGCCAGGAACACGTGGCGATCGTCCTCGGCGACCCCGCGCCCGGCACCACCCCGCTGGTCCGCCTGCACTCCGAGTGCCTGACCGGCGACGTCCTCGGCTCGGCCCGCTGCGACTGCGGCCCCCAGCTGCGCGAGGCGGTCGAACGCATCGCCGACCGCGGCGGAGTGCTGCTCTACCTCCGCCAGGAGGGCCGGGGCATCGGCCTCTACAACAAGCTCGACGCGTACGCCCTCCAGGAGCAGGGTCTCGACACCTACGAGGCGAACGCGGCCCTCGGCCTGCCCGAGGACGCCCGCGACTACACGGCGGCCGCCCAGATGCTCCGGACCCTCGGCATCGACGCCCTGGATCTGCTGTCCAACAACCCCGACAAGGCCGACCAGCTCCGCGCCCTGGGCGCCGACGTCCGCGACCGCGTGCCGACGGGTGTCTTCACCACCCCGCACAACGTCCGCTACCTCCGCGCGAAGGTCCTCCAGACCCAGCACACCCTGCCGCTGGCCGACCTGACGGAACTGCCCACGGGCTGAGGCCGCTTCCGCGGACGGTCGGACCGGGCGGGACCGCACTCGCGAAGGGTCCGGAAACCAGTGACGCCCCCAGCTCGAAGTACCTCTGAGCTGGGGGCGTTCCGGTAGGCCCTGTGGGACTCGAACCCACAACCAATGGATTAAAAGTCTGCTGAGCGCTCAACTCACCTCACCCCGCCGCGTTCACTGCTACCCC
>NZ_JBEOWS010000598.1:0-2968 GCF_040296125.1 Streptomyces sp. NPDC002265
GCACGGTTCAGACGAGTTCGGGCTGCGGTTGCGGCTGCCGCGCCGGCGTGACGCCCGGTTCCCACTGGGCCGTCGTGCGGACATAGCCGTAGATCACCGTGAGCAGCGCCAGCAGGAGCAGCGGTCCGGCCTGCCACGGATGCCTGGCCATCTCCAGCGGCAGGAAGCGGTACGACAGCAGGAGCGCGGTGAAGACCGTCGCGCCGTACGCGGCCAGCCGGATCCCTGACCTGTCCCAGCCTCGGTCGTAGGCGCGCAGGGCCGCCTCGATCGTGAGGGTGAACACCACGCCGGCGATGAGGTCGACGCCGTAGTGGTAGCCGAATCCGAGGGTGGCGCAGAGCGTGGCGACCAGCCAGAACGTGCCGGCCCAGCGCACGCCCCGTGGGCCCTTCCGGGAGTGGATGAAGATCGCGACGGCCCAGGCCGTGTGCAGGCTGGGCATGCAGTTGCGCGGGGTGAGGCCGTCGAACGGCATGGGGTGCGGGGCGGCGACCTGCGTCGTGGTGCGCGGCCACAGATCGGCCACCGCCCAGTGCGCGTCGGGCTCTATGTGCCACCACAGGCTGAGGTGCGTCCAGTGCCCGGCGCCGGTGCCGTAGGCGAAGACGGGTCCGACCACCGGGAAGATCATGTAGAAGGCGGGCCCGAGCAGGCCGATCACCAGGAAGGTGCGCACCAGGTGATGGCGCGGGAAGCGGCGCTCGACCGCGACGTGGCGCAGCTGGTAGAGCGCGACGAGGACGGCGGCGACCGCGAGCTGGCCGTAGACGAAGTCGAGGACGGTGAAGCCGATCGGGCCGCTGGCCGTGACGATCCGGCCCATGAGCCACGACGGGTTGCCCAGCGCGTGATCGGCGGTCGCCACGTACTGGTCGAGCACCATCGGGCGGGTCTTCGCGGTGATGTGCAGCCAGATGTCGCCGGTCTTGCGGCCGGCCACCAGCAGCACGCCCAGCCCCACGCCCTTCAGCAGCAGGGCGCGTTCCCGGCCGGTGCGGCGGGTGACGGCGATGACCGCGCAGCCCGTGAGGGCCCACAGCGCGCCGTTGCCGAAGGGGTGTCCCTCGGTCACCTGGACTCCGGCCGCCCAGCGGACCGCCGCGATGGCGAGGTCGAGACCGATCGCCGTGCCGAACGCGATGAACCGCTGCCGCCAGGTGAGCACCAGCGCCGTCAGCGCCAGTCCCGCGTACAGCAGGGCTCCCGACTTGGGGGGGAACACGAACTCCCGCAGCCCGGTGGTGATCGGCCCCGGCAGGTCGTAGTGGTGTGCGGCGATCTCCAGCGCGACGAGGAACCCGAGGGTCACGGCACCCGCCGTGGCCCAGAGTCCCGCCCGCGGATGACGCCACACGGAGCTGATGATTCCGAGGTCTGTTCGCGAAAAAGCCTGCGATATCTTATGTCTCAATTTTGGCCGATTTGTTAGATTCCGGTTGAGGTCAGGGCGGGTTTCGTTCATCACCTCCCGATCCGGGCGTATTCTCCGGTACGGAGAGTGGCCCGCTCGACGGGGGAAGACGAGAAGCCCACCGCCGGGGTTCCGGCCTCCTTTCCGGCGCGGCCCGAGGGATTCGCCGAAGCAGCATGTCAGGGCGTGAAAGGGCCGTGAAGATAGATGGCCATTGAATGAACGTTTGTCACATTATTGTGATCACGGTCGCCCGGCCCGAATGCACCGGGGGGCAGGTCCCAGGGGACGCGGGCCCTAGAGGAGGCCCAGGTCGCCGAGCTCCTTGTGCAGATCGGCCCGAGGGTGATCGGCACGGGCCGGCAGACCGGCCCGGGGAGCCGCGTCAGGAGCACCGGGAGCACCGCCGGGCCCGCGGGCCGGGCGGCTGCGTGATCGCCGGTCCCGGAAGAGCCAGGCACCGGCCAGGCCGCCGGCCAGTCCGCCGAGATGGGCGAGCCAGCTCACCCCGGGCGTCCCGGGCACGGCGACGGTGAGCAGATAGGCGAAGGAGGCGGCCATGACGAGACCGATCAGCGTGTCGACCAGATGCCGGTCGAAGAGCCCGCGGACCACGACGTAGCCGAAGTACCCGAAGATCAGGCCACTGGCGCCCACCGTCTCCGCGCCCCCTCCTTCGAGGAACCACACCGCGAGCCCGCTGGTCACCGCCACCAGCAGACTCAGCCCGAGGAACCGGACCACGCCCCGGTAGGCGGCGAGGAACCCGAAGACGAACAGCGGCCCCGAGTTGCTCTCGATATGCGCCCAGCTCCAGTGCAGGAAAGGCGCGGTGAGGATGCCGGGCAGGGCGCCCAGGTCGCCGGAGACGACCCCGTACTCCCGCGAGAGGGCGTAGTGGTCGGCGAAGTTGGCCAGTTGCAGCAGCCAGACGACCACGAGGAACCCGAACATCACGAAGAACGCCTTCCGCGCCTCCGCGATCATCTCCTCGGGTCCGGCCGGCCCGCCGTCCGCCCGGTCCCGGTCCGCTCCGCCCACGACCGCTCCCCCTCCCCTGCGGATCTCTTCCCGCACCCGGTGAACTCTAGGCATTCCCGCCCGATTCGCCCAGGGCAGGGGTACGCCGGCCGCCGGCTGCCAACGAGTGAATCCGGCCGTCCACCGGCAGGCGGTCCCCACCGCAGCGGGAAGGTCCTTGTCCGTACCGGACCGGCGATCAGCAGGGAGCGTCCAGATGGCGAAGTTCCTCATCCAGGCCAGCTACACCTCCGAGGGCACGAAGGGCCTGCTCAAGGAAGGGGGAAGCGGCCGCCGAGCCGCCGTGGACCAGGTCGTCACCGACCTCGGCGGAGAGGTCGAGGCGATGTACTTCGCCTTCGGGGACGACGACATCGTGCTCGTCGTCGACCTTCCCGACCCGGTCTCGATGGCCGCCATCAGTCTCGCCGTCAAGGCCAGCGGGGCCCTGCACACCCGGGCCACTCCCCTCCTCACCCTCGACGAGATCGACGAGGCGGCCCGTCGGCAGGTGGCCTTCCGCGCCCCGGCGTG
>NZ_JBEOWS010000599.1:0-2956 GCF_040296125.1 Streptomyces sp. NPDC002265
CGACTAGGACAGCTCCTCGCTGGCGGCGAGGAACTCACGCTCCAGAAGGTTCAGCTCCGAGCGGTGCGGGCGCGCCTCGGCCAGCCCGGAGCCCCGATAGAGCCCTCCGGCGTCCCGCCCCGACTGCTGCCAGACTCGGGCCGCGGCGGTGAGCCGCTGCCGTACGACCAGGCGTCGGCGGTCCTCGCTCAGCCAGGCCCGCAGCCTGGGCCACGCCACGATGAGCGCCTCATGGGCGATCTCCACCCGATCCTCGTCCACGACCACCAGGCGCGCCGCCACCAGCTCGTCGACCACATCCGCGACCGCCGCGGCCGGGCCCATCCCGTCGAGTTCGGTTCGCGGGACCCGCCGCCGACTGTCCCGCACCCCGTCCTCGTCCAGGCTGATCAACCGCTGCATGAGCCGGCGCACCAGGTCCTGCTCGGCGGGTTCGAGCTCGGCGTAGACGTGCTCGGCGGTCTGGGCGATCGCACCGTGCATGCCGCCCCCTGCCTGGTACGCCGCGAGGGTCAGGGTGCGGCCGGCCCGGTTGCGCCAGGTCTCCCGCAGCGCGTGGGACACCAACGGGAGTGCGGCGGCAGCGCCGGAGGCCTCCGCCACCACGGTGGCCAGCAGATCGGCGTCGACCGAGCAGCCCTCAAGATCCGCCGGCCGGACGATCAGTTCTCGCAGTTCCGCGGCCGACGGCGGACCGACCAGCAGCTGCGCCTCGCTCATAAGCGCCGGCGCCAGCTCGCTCAGCCCGGTCATCTGGACGAAGAAGTCCGCACGGACACTGAGCACGACCTTCGTTCCGGCATGGGACGCCGCTAACAGCCCGGCGACGAATTCCTCCCGTACCGTGGGATCGGAACACACGGTGAACAATTCCTCGAACTGATCGACCACCAGCAGCTCCTGACCGGCGGGCCGTTCGTGCTCGGCGAGCGCGGCCGCCAGCTGTTTCACCGGCTGGTCGGTCGGCGTCATCATGACCGGCTGCCACCGAGCGGTCGTATCCCGCCGGATCCGGCCCAGTAGGCCCGCCGCCAGCAGCGAAGTCTTACCCGATCCCGACGCGCCGAACACGACGACCACGGGGAAGCGTTCCACGCGCTCCCACAACAGCCCGCACAGCCGGTCGCGGCCGAAGAACCGGTCGTGATCCGAGGAGGTGAACGCCGGCAGGCCCCGGTAGGGGTTGGCCCCGACCGGCATCAGTGCCGCGACGGGGACCGGAGAGGGCATGAGGCCCTCATCGCCGCGGAGCATCGCCTGGTGCAGGCGCTGCAGACCCGGGCCGGGCTCGACGCCCAGTTCGGTCCCGTACAGCGCATGGGTCCGCCGGTAGAGCTCGAACGCCTCGGCCTGCCTGCCCGAGCGATACAGGGCCGTCATGAGCTGGCCGCGGAGCGACTCCCGAAAGGGATGCCGGGGCAGCAGCTCCGTCAGCTCCACGACCACCTCGGCATGCCTGCCGAGGGCCAGACCGCAATCGGCCCACCGCTCATGCACGGCAAGACGCAGCTCCTCCAGCCGGGCCGCCCGGGTCGCGACGGCTTCGGTATCCAGGAACTCCGCGAACGCAGCCCCGTTCCAGCACCGCAGCGCCTCACCGTGCAACTCCTGCGCGCCGGCTGTCTCACCCTGTCGCAGGGCCTCCTCCGCCTGGAGGGCAAGCCGTTCGAACCGCGTGGCGTCCAGCGCATCACCCGCCACCACGCGATAGCCGTCGCCCTGCCGTTCGATGCGCTCCGGGCCCAGGGCCTTGCGCAGTAGATGGACGTACAGCTGCAGGTTCTTACGCGCCGAGCGCGGCGGTCGCTCGCCCCACAGTGCGGTCATCAGGAGCTCCGAAGGTACGGGCCGGTCCGGCCTGCTCAGCAGGACCGCGAGCAGCAGACGCACCTTGGGCGATCCGATGTCGACCGGCAAGCCCCCGCGACGGACTGCCAGATCCCCCAGAATCCCCAACTCCACTCGGCCGCCCCCCAAGGCTGCACGGATCAACGCTGGCGGCCCGAAGGTACACCAGCCCTCCGACGCAGACCCGCGCCGGACCGCCCGACCCACGCATGACGCCGTACTGACGTGGATCAGCGGACTGCCGCCTGGTGCGGCCTCCCGGGCCGGCACCCCCTGGCCGCATGCCCCGAAGATCCGCGATGCGCAGCCGGCCGAAGCCATGCCCGATCATCTGCCGCACGCATCCCCATCAGGACTTATACGGGTCCTATACCGCGTCTCACAACGATCGCTTCCGTACCGGGCCCACCGGCTCCTGGGCTCCTCGGATGAAGGAAGGAACGAGTGCGCCCAACCAGAACGACGCCGACCAGTCCGACAGGCACCCCCCGCCAGGGAGATGACGTCGGAGTCGTAGAGAACGCGAAAGGACACAGCGTGAAGCTCGGGTTCAGCTCGGGAAGCGATCAGAACACCCATCAGCGGATCACTGGGAAGGCAGGACAGCACATGCGTACAAGGCTCGCGGCAGTCGCAGGAGTGGCCGCCATGACCGCCACGCTCGGACTGGTCGGCGCGTCCCCCTCGGCCGCCGGCCCCAACTGCGCCTCCGGCTACCACTGCGTCTTCTACACCGACATCAACTCCGCACGGCAGTCCTTCTTCAGCTCCGATCCGGACTTCTCCAACGACACCTTCGACGAATACAACGTGAGCGGGGTCGGTCACAACAGCCCGGTCAACAACAACGTCTACTCGGCCAGCAATTCAAGCACCGGGAACAACGAGAGCCACTACTGGGACAACACCAACCAGACGGGCTTCCTGTTCTGCCTGAACCCCGGTCACTACGTCAACTCCGCCTCCACCGTCGACCAGGCGGGCACGCAGAACGGCGATCCGCTGCCCTCCGGCCTCCGGGACCGGGCCAGTCGGCTGACGCTCCCTGGCCGGACGTCGACCGACTGCTTCTGACCTCGGTGAACGTGCGGGCCCGGCGCAAACCGGG
>NZ_JBEOWS010000600.1:0-2941 GCF_040296125.1 Streptomyces sp. NPDC002265
ACCCAGGTGGACATGACCGTGGGGAGCGAGGAGAAGTCCTTCGACATCACCAAGAACACCTGGACGCCCGTGGGCGAGAGCGCGGACGAGCAGGGACGCGAGTTCATGCTCATGGAGATCAGGACCTCCAAGTAGCCCGCCACAGGCGCCTCGTGCCGGAGCCGCCGCGCTCCGCCGGGCATCGGCACCGCACTCCTCCCACCAAGGAAGCCGAAGGTCACATGCGACACCCCAGACGTCACCGTCCCGCCACACTCACCACGGTGCTCGCCGCCGCGCTCGTCACGGCACCGCTGGCGCTGACCGCCACGCCCGCGAGCGCCGTCTCCGGTCCGGCCGCGAGCGACAACTCCCTCGCCTTCACCGCGCGCCTGGACATCGGCGACGGCCAGAAGGGTTGCTCGGGCGCCCTGGTCGACCGTAACTGGGTGCTCACCGCCGCCAGTTGCTTCGCCGACGACCCGGCACAGAGTCTCGCCGTACCCGCGGGCGCCCCCAAGCTCAAGACCACCGCGATCATCGGCCGCACCGACCTCACGAGCACGGCCGGTGAGACGCGCGACATCGTGGAACTGGTCCCGTACTCGTCCGCGTCGCGGGACGTGGTGCTGGCGCGGCTCGGCCGGCCGGTCACCACCGTCACGCCCGTCGCCATCAGCGCCGCCGCGGCCGCGGCCGGCGAGAACCTGACGGTGGCCGGCTACGGCCGCACCGCGACCGAATGGTCCCCGCTGGGTCTGCACAGCGGCACCTTCACCGTCGGCTCGGTCGCCGCGGACACCGTCGACATCGCGGGCAAGGACGGCGCGAGGGTCTGCATGGGCGACACCGGCGGCCCGGCCGTGCGCACGGTGGCCGGCAAGCCCGAGCTGGTCGCGCTCAGCAGCAGGTCCTGGCAGGGCGGCTGCTTCGGCATCGACCCGGCCGTGACGCAGACCGGGGCCGTCAGCGCCCGCGTCGACGATCTGCGCGACTGGGTGACCTCCATCGTCTCCGTCCCCCGCGTCACGGACTACACCGGTGACGGCAAGTCCGACGTCGCGTACCTGTACAACTACGGGACCAACGCCGACGGCACCAACCACACGGGCCTGTGGCTCCAGACGTCGACCGGCAGCGGCTTCAACGCGCCGGTGAGGCCCTGGGACTCCGGCACCGGTTCCTGGGACTGGAACCGCAGCAAGCTGGTGTCGGGCGACTTCAACGGCGACGGCTTGGCCGACGTCGGCGCCCTCTACCAGTACCCCGACACCTCCGACGGCCGCGGCCACACCGCGCTGTGGACCTTCACCTCCACCGGTACCGGCTTCAACGCGCCGGTGAAGGTGTGGGACTCCGGCACCGGCTCCTTCACCTGGGACAGCTCCGCTCCGGTGTCCGGTGACTTCAACGGCGACGGCCTCGCCGATGTGGGCGTCCTGTACAAGTACGCCAACACCTCGGACGGCCGCGGCCACACCGCGCTGTGGACGTTCACCTCCACCGGCAGCGGCTTCAACGGCCCGGTGAAGAAGTGGGACTCCGACACGGGTTCCTGGACGTGGGACAGCTCCATGCTGGTGGCGGGTGACTTCAACGGCGACGGCCTGTCCGACGTCGGCGCCCTGTACAAGTACGCGAACACGTCCGACGGCCGCGGTCACTCGGCGCTGTGGACGTTCACCTCCACCGGCAGCGGTTTCAACGCGCCGGTGAAGAAGTGGGACTCGGACACCGGTTCCTGGACGTGGGACAACTCGATGCTGGTGGCGGGTGACTTCAACGGCGACGGCCTGTCCGACGTGGGCGCTCTCTACAAGTACCCGAACACCTCGGACGGGCGTGGTCATTCGGCGCTGTGGACGTTCACGTCCACCGGTACGGGGATCAGCGGCCCGGTGAAGAAGTGGGACTCGGACACCGGTTCCTGGACGTGGGACAACTCGATGCTGGTGGCGGGTGACTTCAACGGCGACGGCAAGTCGGACGTCGGCGCCTTCTACAAGTACCCGAACACCTCGGACGGGCGTGGTCATTCGGCGCTGTGGACCTTCACCTCCACCGGTACGGGGATCAGCGGCCCGGTGAAGAAGTGGGACTCGGACACCGGTTCCTGGACCTGGGACCGGACGAAGATCGCCTGACGTCTGCGCGTCTGCGCGTCTGCGAGTCTGCGCCCCTGACGTCTGCGCGTCTGACGTGTGACGGTCGCGAGCGTCGGTTCGGCGCCGTCGCGAAGTGATCCCAAGAAGCAGCACCCGGAGAGCCTCCGGGACCCGTCCCCCGGGTCCCGGAGGCTCTTTGTGTGCACCGCGGGAGTTCGCTGCACACAAGCGCTCTCCAAGGGGCCATATGCAGCGCGCGACGATCGATGAATGAGGCGACAGCGAGGCGAGTCGACGCAAAGGCGGGCAACTCGTGGCCCCCCTGCGCCTTCACGCGTTCTCCACACGTGCTGGGCAACTTTTTCGAGAAGTGTCGAGAGTCACGCGTAGTCGCCAACTGGCGTCTGTTTTGGCGCAGTTCGCACGGTGGACAGGACCCCGTGTGTGGATGTGGCATGGAGACGATCAAGCGGGGGTCGGGACGGGAAGAGCCTTTCTTCGGTATTCCCGCATGGGTTGGGGGCCCCTTTCCGAAAGGCGGAGCCTTCACGCCTGTCACGGGGCCGGATGGCGGACATCCGGCCCGAGGAAAACGAATTGCTGAGGACCGAGATGAAGTTACGCATCACCCCTGCGGTGAAGCCGCAGCGCAAGAGACTCGTGGCGCGGGTGCTGAGCGCGCTGGCCGCCGGCGGCCTGGCCTGGGCCGCGCTGGCGCACGGAGTCCAGACGGAGACCGGCGGCCCGGCGGCCGCCGACGCTGCTCCGGTCGCGGGCGAGGCGCCGGGCTATGCGGTGGAGGACTTCGCCTATCCGCAGGCGGACAAGATCCTGGCCGAGCAGGGCATCGTGCTCAA
>NZ_JBEOWS010000601.1:0-2870 GCF_040296125.1 Streptomyces sp. NPDC002265
ACAGATGCCGCGGACCGGTTGTGGATCGTGGACGGCACGCTGGTCCCGCTGCGGGACCGGAGCGTGGCGACGTCCAGCCGCAACTACCGGTTCTCGGCGAACGTGCAGGTCATCGCGGACGCCGAGACCCGGCTGGTGATCGCGGCCGCCCGTCCGGTGCCGGGCACCACCGCAGACGCCCATGCCTGGCGGGCGTCCGGGCTGAGCCGGCACTGCCAGGGCGTGACCGTGCTGGGTGACGGCGCCTATCTCAACTGCGGGATGGCGGTGCCGCACCGCAAACGCCCGGGACGGGCCCTGCTGCAGGCCGAGGAGGACGACAACGCCGAGCACCGCAAGGTCCGTGCCCGGGTGGAACATGTCATCGGCCGGATGAAGAACTACAAGATCCTCCGCGACTGCCGCCAGCGGGCCGACGGTCTGCACCACGCGGTCCAGGCCGTCGCCCACATGCACAACCTCGCCCTCGCGTCATGAGCACAGGCGCCCGCCACCGGCTCTGACCTGCCCGTACTCAGCCTTGTGCAACACCCTTTAAGCGCTGTCCCGTAAATGATCTACGGCATGCTGGTCGACCAGCGTCGTTTCCCGGTCACCCGGCGAGGGTGAGGTTGTGGAGGCGGGCGGTGCCGAGCATGGCGTGGTGGACACCGTCGCCTTTCAGGCGGCAGTCGCGGAGGATCTTCCAGGTCTTCATCCGAGCGAAGGCGTGCTCGACCCGGGCGCGGACCTTGCGGTGCGAACGGTTGTGTTCCTCTTTCCAGAACGGGAGCTCGTCCTGCCCGCGTTCGCGGCGGTGCGGGATGAGCAGGCCGGTGCCCCGGTAGCCACCGTCAGCGATGACCGTGGTGCGGCCGACGGCGCCCTTCGCGCCGGACAGCTCCCACGTCCTGCAGTCGTTGCGGTTGCCGGGCAGTGGTCGGCCGACGGCCACGACGAGCCGGGTGTCGGCGTCGATGACGACCTGGTGATTGGTGGAGTACCGGTAGTTCTTTGACTGCTCGGCGACCTGGTGGTCGCGGGTGGGGACCAGGGTGCCGTCCACGATCAGGACGGTGTCCTTGCGGAATCGCTTGCGTTGCTGGAGAGCGAGCGCGGGTGCGAGGTGGTCGATGATGCGGTCGGCTGCAGACTTGGACACCCCGAAAAGCGGCGCCAGTTGGCGCAGGGTCAGGTTGGTCCGCCAGTACGCGGCAACCAGCAGCACCCGGTCCTCCAGCGGCAGGCTCCACGGCCGGCCCCTGCGCACCGGATCTGCGCCCTCGCGCCGCAGCACGGTGATCAGCTTGCCGAACTGCCGTGGACTCAGTCCGTTGAACGGGGTTATCCAGGACGGCTCCGACGCCGTGATCACACCGGTCACTCCGTGATCATTCCACTGCTTCGGGTTCTCCCTGCTCGAACGCGATGCGGCAGCGTTCGACCTGTTCGGCCACCTGCTCCATGAACCAGCGCATGATCTCGTAGGGGATGACGTGCTCGTCGTGGCTGTGGATATGGACGGTCGGCTCCAGGTCCGGATCCTCGTCGGGTATCACGGCCACCAGGAAGGCAGCTCCAGGCAGGTGTGTCTCTGCGTTGGGAATCTCAGCCCACGCGGCCGGCGCCGGGACAGCCTCGCTCAGCTCCACACACCAGGCATCGTCCGGCAACGCGTAGTGGAACTGGAGGGCGTAGTGACGGCCTGCATGAACGGGCAGGGGGGTGAAAGCTGTTACAGGTTTTCTAGTCGTTCGTAGTCACCTCTAATCGTGTATCTCGATATCTTGGTCTTGTGAAGCTGTCGGAGTGGGCGCGTCAGCAGGGCGTGAGTTATCAGACCGCCTGGCGGTGGGTGAAGGACGGGAAGATGCCCGTTCCTGTCCGTCAGGCGCCGTCGGGCACGTGGTTGGTCGATGAAGCCACTGTCGAGCCGTCGGGCCGGGTGGTGGCGTACTGCCGCGTGTCCTCGGCCGATCAGAAGCCTGACCTGGAGCGGCAGACGGCCCGGGTGGTGGCCGGCGCGAACGGGCTGGGCCTGGCTGTCGCCGAGGTCGTGGCCGAAGTGGGGTCGGGGCTGGACGGGCGGCGGCGCAAGTTGCACCGGCTGCTGTCCGACCCGCAGGCGGCTGTGATTGTGGTGGAGCATCGTGACCGGCTGGCCCGGTTCGGCGTCGAGCACCTGGAGGCGGCACTGTCGGCGTCCGGGCGGCGCCTGGTCGTCCTGGACCCCACCGAGACCACCGACGACCTGGTGCGGGACATGACCGAGGTGCTGACGTCGATGTGCGCCCGTTTGTACGGGCGGCGGGCGGCGAAGAACCGGGCCGCCCGTGCGGTGGCGGTGGCGACCGGGGAGGCTGCCGGGTGAAGAAGTTCCAGCCGCAGCCCGGGTTCGTGGTGCAGGCGTTCCGGTTCGCGCTGGATCCGAACGCCTCCCAGGAAGCCGCGCTGCGCTCGCACTGCGGTGCCGCCCGCGCGGCCTACAACTGGGCTGTCGGCTGGGTGAGCGCCTCGTGGTGGCAGCGCAGGGCGGAGGCGACATACGGCATTGGCGAGCAGCATCTGACGCAGTGGCGGCCGTGGTCGCTGCCGTCATTGCGGAAGGCGTTCAACGCCGCCAAATACGCCGATCCGCGGTTCGCCTCCTGGTGGGAGGAGAACTCCAAGGAGGCGTACTCCACCGGTCTGGCGAACGCGTCGGCCGCGTTCGACAACTACGCGAAGTCGAAGAACGGCAGGCGGCGCGGCAAGCGTGTGGGCGTGCCCCGGTTCAAGTCGAAGCGGAAGGCGCGTCTTGCCTGCCGGTTCACCACCGGCACGATCCGTGTCGAGGGCGACGGCCGGCATGTGACGCTGCCCCGCCTGGGGACGCTTCGCACCTACGAGCC
>NZ_JBEOWS010000602.1:0-2814 GCF_040296125.1 Streptomyces sp. NPDC002265
GTGCGGGCCGCACGGCGGCGTCGTGCGGCCGGGCGTCCCGACGGCCCCGGCCCGCCCCGTGGGCGCCCGCTATCTCCGGTCGGGAGTCCTCGGCGGACTGACCGTGGTGCGTGGCGGGCGCCGCTGGGAGGAGGTACGCACGATCAGCTCGGTGGGTATCACCTGTTCGACCGGCAGGTCCGACTCCACACCCTCGATGGCGTCGATGAGCAGCTGGACCACCGCGGTGCCGATCCGGCGGGGTTTCAGCGAGAGCGTGGTGATGGGCGGCTCGGTGTTGGCGTACACGGTGGACTCGCTGCAACAGACCAGCAGCAGGTCGTCCGGGACGCGCAGCCCGTAGCGGCGGGCGGCGGCCAGCAGGTCGGTGCCGTTGGGGTCGAACAGGCCGTAGACCGCGTCGGGGCGGTCCGGGCGGGCGAGCAGCCGGTCGGCGGCGACGGCTCCCGCGCACGGATCGTGCGCGGGGTACGCCTCGTACACCGGGTCCTGGCCGACGCGCTCGCACCAGCGCAGGTACGCGGTGGTGGACAGACGGGTGTAGGTGTCCGTCGTCGTGCCCGTGAGCAGGCCGATCCGTCGGGCGCCGGCCTCGGCCAGGTGGTCGAGGATGCCGAGGACGGCGGCCTCGTGGTCGTTGTCCACCCAGGCGGTGACCGGCAGGGATCCGGCCGGGCGGCCGTCGGAGACGACCGGCAGCCCCTGGCGGACCAGTTCGCTGACCACCGGATCCTGGTCCGAGGGGTCGATGACGACCGTGCCGTCCAGGGCGACGTTCGACCACACGTCGTGGCGCGAGGTCGCCGGCAGGATGACGAGGGCGTAGCCGCGGGCGAGCGCGGCGGAGGTCGCGGCTCTGGCCATCTCCGCGAAGTACGCGAACTCCGTGAAGGTGAAAGGTTCATCCCCGTACGTCGTCACCGTCAGACCGATGAGACCCGACTTGCCGGTACGGAGGGTTCGGGCCGCGGCCGAAGGGCGGTAGCCCAGTCGGTCGGCGACTTCGCGGACATGGCGTCGGGTGGCGTCGGGGAGCCTGCCCTTGCCGTTGAGGGCATCGGAGACGGTCGTGATGGAGACCCCGGCGGCGGCGGCCACATCCCTGATGCCCGCCCGGCCCGGCCGGCTGCCTCGGCGTGAGGTTTCCGCGCGGCTCACCTGGTGCTTCCCTGCTGCTGTCATGGCGAGCCGATAGTAGGGCTCATGCGGTGGGGTAGGGCGGGCGCATATGCACGCGTTGACAGGCACGTTTCTGCATGGTCAAACGCAGGTAACTACCTTAGAAAACAAGTCAGTTGATCGATTCAGTGCCTGTACGTGACTTGCCGGGGAGCGTCGACCTGCCAAGTGTCCGATGTCTCGAAGAGGTCTCAACTCACCTTCACGAGGGATGCGCGCCACGGCGTGAGCTACCGGCGCGTAGATATATGTACGACACGCCCCCCTGGAGTGTGTACCTCGGTCCGGTGATGCCTCTGATACTGCCGTGACGCAGGAGCTCGCCCCGTCCGACAGCCCCGGCGGCGAAGAGGTCGGGCCTCACCCGTGCGCAGCCGCGCCGAATCCTCATAAGGTGAGAAGTATTGGAAGCGGTGGTGGTCACAAGGAGGACTGCGGTGAGCGAGACGAGCCCCAAGCTGCGCGCCGAGCTGGAGGGGATCCCCACCTACAAGCCGGGCAAGCCCGCCGTGGCCGACGGCCCGGTGGCGTACAAGTTGTCCTCCAACGAGAACCCGTACCCGCCGCTGCCCGGTGTGATGGAGAGCGTGACGGCCGCGGCCTCCGCCTTCAACCGCTACCCGGACATGGCGTGCACGGCCCTGATGAACGAGCTGGCCGACCGCTTCGGTGTCCCGGTCTCCCACCTGGCGACCGGCACCGGTTCCGTCGGTGTCGCCCAGCAGCTGATCCAGGCGACCTCAGGACCGGGCGACGAGGTGATCTACGCCTGGCGGTCCTTCGAGGCGTACCCGATCATCACGCAGGTCAGCGGTGCCACGTCGGTGCAGGTCCCGCTGACGCCGGGCGATGTGCACGACCTGGACGCGATGGCGGAAGCGATCACCGACCGCACCCGGCTGATCTTCGTCTGCAACCCCAACAACCCGACGGGCACGGTGGTGCGCCGGGCCGAGCTGGAACGCTTCCTGGACCGGGTGCCCGGCGATGTGCTGGTGGTGCTCGACGAGGCGTACCGGGAGTTCATCCGCGACACCGAGGTGCCGGACGGGGTGGAGCTGTACCGCGACCGTCCGAACGTCTGTGTGCTGCGTACGTTCTCCAAGGCGTACGGCCTCGCCGGCCTGCGCGTCGGTTTCGCCATCGCCCATGAGCCGGTCGCCGCGGCGCTGCGCAAGACGGCGGTCCCGTTCGGGGTGAGCCAGCTCGCCCAGGACGCGGCGGTCGCCTCGTTGAACGCCGAGGACGAATTGCTCGGACGGGTCGGCTCCCTGGTGTGCGAGCGCACGCGCGTGGTCGACGCGCTGCGGTCCCAGGGCTGGACGGTGCCCGAGACCCAGGCCAACTTCGTGTGGCTGCGGCTGGGCGAGCGCACGGTCGACTTCGCGGCGGTGTGCGAGCAGGCGGGAGTCGTGGTGCGGCCGTTCGCCGGCGAGGGCGTGCGGGTGACGATCGGGGAGAACGAGGCGAACGACATCTTCCTGAAGGTGGCGGAAGGATTCCGCAGGGACCTGTAGGGCTCGGCCCGGCGGCGACAGTCTTGAGTGAGGGGCGTCTGTTCCACGTGGAACAGACCCCCCCCACCACGGAGTGCAGGCCCGGGGGGGCCCCACGCCCCCCGCGCGGGGGGCCGGG
>NZ_JBEOWS010000603.1:0-2794 GCF_040296125.1 Streptomyces sp. NPDC002265
GTGAGCGGCAGGGGACTTCGCGCGTATGGGTCCGGGGCTACGGCGGGCCCGCTGACTGAAGGGCGGGACGGCGCCAGGCGGAGGTTGCCTCGCGCACCGGCGGTCCATGGGGCACGGTGGAGTGATCAGGCCGTGTGTCGCGCGGACCTGGAATGCCGGTCACTGTTCCGAGGAGCACGTCTCAATGTCGAACCACACCTACCGTGTCACGGAGATCGTCGGCTCGTCGCCGGAGGGCGTCGACGCGGCGATCCGCAATGGCATCCGTCGCGCCTCACAGACCTTGCGCAACCTGGACTGGTTCGAGGTGACACAGGTGCGCGGCCAGATCGCGGATGGAGAGGTCGCCCACTGGCAGGTGGGTCTGAAGGTGGGCTTCAGGCTGGAGGACACGACAGACTGACGCCGTGGCGCGGACACCTGCATATACGTCCGCCGACCGGGGCGCAGCAGTCCCGGAGGCTTGTCGCTCAGCTGCTGAGCCGGGTGGAGGAGTAGTCCTTCGGGACGTAGTTCGTCTCTTCCCCACCCGCAGCCCCGGCCGATGTCCCTACTTCAGGCCGATCGCGTCGCCGGCGGCGCGGTACTCGGCCGTGCAGATCCCACTGCACTTGCAGGCAAAAGGGAATGGTCTTCAAGTGCCTGTTTCGAGCCTTCGCCCAGTGACCGTCGGCCGCGCCGCGGGCTGTTGCCGAGGTCGTGGGAACAGGCTGAATACGAGGCCGCATCGGCCTGGCGCTGGTGCCTCATCTGTGCCAGGTGACTCATGCGCCATTTCCCGAGATGGCCGCCCAGAACCGCCGGCGCCAGTTGCCGTTCGAGCCCTGGCCGCTGTCTTCGTTCGGACTTCCGGGATCGAGGGCCGAACCCCAGCCGGGTGGAGCGCTTCGGGCCAGGTCCTCGGCGAGGGGGGAGGAGTCCGGAGGAAAGAACACGGGGAGGGACTCGGGGCAGCGCGCGAAGGGGCCCTGCCGCCAGCGCAGCCCGTCAGGATGGACGGCCAGCGCCATGTCGGGGATGCGGTCCAGCAGCCGTTCCACCGCGATGGCGGCGATCATCCGGGCCTCGTCCTGGACCGGGCAGGCGTGCGGGCCTGCACCCCACGCGAGGTGCGCGCGGTTGCCGATGCGCTGTCCCGGAAGCATCGACAGCTGTTCCGTGACGGCCGCATGGCTGATCAGGGTGGGAACCCCGGCCGGAATGAGTGCATCGCCGAGACGCACGTCGTGCAGGGCGAAGTGCACGCTGAAGTTGGCCATGGGCGGATCGACCCACAGGACCTCGTCGAGCGCATCCTCGACTCCCACGGTCCCGTTCTGGAGGTCTCCCGCGAAGCGGCTGTCGACGAGCAGCAGGCGCAGGACATTGCCGATGAACGCCTGTTCCGGCTGAGTTCCCGCTCCGATGAGAAGGTAGAGCTCACTGACCAGCTCGTCATCGGTGAGGCCCGCCTCGTGCGCCATCAGCCAGGACGTGAGGTCGGCGCCCGGCTGCCGGCGTTTGTGGGCCACGAGGTCGTACAGATGCCCCAGGAACTCTTCGCTCAGGCGAGCCGCTTCGGGACCGGACGCGTTCATCACCCCGGCTGTCGCCGCGAGGACGATGTCCTCGTACGACGGGGGAAAGCCTGCCAGGGCGATGAACACCTGCAGTGGCAGGAGAGCACTGTAGTCACTCATCAGGTCGGCCTGTCCGACCGGCCCGAACCGGTCGATCAGCTTGTCCGCGTTCCGCGTGACGTACTTGCGCAGGGTGTGCTGATCCAGTTGGTCGATACTCTCGCGGACCGCGGTGCGCAGTCGCCGGTGGCGTTCGCCATCGGCGAAGAGGGACGAGGGCTTCCACGCCATCATCGCGAGGACGGGGGAGTCGGGTGGCACCCTGCCTTCGGCCAGCGCCTGCCAGCGTCGCGCGTCCTTGACGAACGTCTTCGGACTGCGCAGCACCTGCAGGGCGGCGTCGTAGTCCGTGACGAGCATGGCCTCGACGCCCGGAGCGAGCTCGACGGGGGCGACCGGACCGAAGCGTCGCAGGTAGTGATACGTCAGGTGCGGATCGGCGGCGAAGTCCGGACTGTACAGCTGCGCCGTGGCGGAGTTGCCGACCACGGGGCAGCCGGACGCCGGACTGTCGGAGACGTAGGGGGAGGGGTCGGTCACCGTGTTCCCATCGAATGCGGTTCTGGAGTCATGCGACGGGCGATCGGCGTCAGTGCGAATGTGCGCGGATCGCGGAGTCGAGCGGGCGGCGATGTGTGAGTTCCGGTAGGCCCCGGACGTCACCTCGCAGCCCTCCACATCATCGGCTGCGGGTGCACGGAGAGCACCGAAGAGTGACCCGAAGGGCACTTTCTCTACCTGTTCGGGGCGGGCCGTGCCGAGCGACGGCGTGACGAGGGACTTCGTCAGACTTCGACACACACGAACCGACCTACCAAGGTTGCCTGACCGAGACATCTGCGGCGTGTGTCGGAGAACGACTGCGAAGGACGCCGCTGTTACCGGGACTCTTGCGGAAAGCCCCGGCGTTCACGCCGGGGATGAATGCATCTCAAGACTGCTCTGACGTGCACCTTGGAGCAGACGTTTTTGCTGCTCGATGTACTCGCGCACGATCGCCATCGGTGCTCCTCCGCACGATGCGGAGAAATACGAGGGCGACCACAGGTGCCCGTGCATGATGGTGCGGTTGATCCGGCCGGTGAACTCCTGCCGTATCCGGCGGGCGGAGACGCCCTTGAGGCTGTTGACCAGCTTGGAGACGGCGACCTTGGGCGGGTAGTGCACCAGGAGGT
>NZ_JBEOWS010000604.1:0-2794 GCF_040296125.1 Streptomyces sp. NPDC002265
GGCGATCTTCGCGTACTGCACGGCGAGGTGACCGAGGCCGCCTACGCCGGAGACCGCAACGAGCTGGGCGGGCTTGATGTCGGCGACCTTGAGCGCCTTGTACGTCGTCACGCCCGCGCAGGTCAGCGGGGCGGCGTCGAAGGGGCTGACACCGTCGGGGACGGGCTGGGCGAAGTCGGCCCAGGCCAGCATCTTCTCGGCGTGCCCGCCGTCGCAGCCGTACCCGGTGTTGATCTGCTGCTCGCACAGTGTCTCCCAGCCGGAGAGGCAGTGCTCGCAGCGCCCGCACGCCTTGCCGAGCCAGGGCACGGCCACCCGCTGCCCGACGGCCAGGTGGGTGACGCCGACGCCGAGGGCCTCGACCAGGCCGACGCCCTCGTGGCCCGGCACGAACGGCGGGTTCGGCTTCACGGGCCAGTCGCCGTGGGCGGCGTGGATGTCGGTGTGGCAGAGCCCGGAGGCCTCCACCCGGACGCGGACCTGGCCGGGACCGGGATCGGGGTCGGGGCGTTCCTCGATGACCAGCGGCTCGCCGAACGCTCGTACGACAGCTGCCTTCATGGGTCTCTTCTCCTCGAACGGTGGACCAGCGGTGCCGGATCAGGCGTGGGGGACGATGGCGACGGGGGCGGTGGAGTGGTGCAGGACGGCGTGCGTGACATGGCCGATGTGCGCGCCGAACGGGCTGCGACGGATCCGCCGGCCCACGACGACGAGGGAGGCCTCGCGGGAGGCTTCCACGACGTGGACGGCCGCGCTGCCGCAGCAGGACTTCTCGACGACCTCCACGTCCGGGTACCTCTTGCGCCACGGGCGCAGCACCTCGGCCAGGGCTTCGGCCTCCCTCAGAGCCAGCGCCTCGTACAGCACGGGGCTGGCGGGGGTGCCGTACGCGTAGTAGGGCGGCGGGTTCCAGCCGTGGACGACCCGCAAGGACGTGGCGCGCCGTTCGGCGGCGTCGAAGGCGAACGCCAGCAGCGTCTCGTCCGGGTGCTCGACGTCGAGCCCGAGGACCACGGGCCGGAACGGCGTCGCGGCGGAGGGGATGCCGGACGTATCAGGCTCGTGCTCGTCGGCGGCCCTCGACGGCGCGCGCACCAGCACCACAGGGCGCTCTGCGTGCGCGACGGCGGACAGACCGGTGGACCCGATCATGAACCCGCCGATCGCGCCCTGCCCCCGGGAGCCCAGGACGAGCAGTTCGGCGCTGTTCGCCGCCTCGGCGAGGACGTCCCCCGGGTGTCCGCAGAGCTGCTCCCTGATCACCTCGACTCCGGGGTGGCGCCGGCCGATGCCTGCGGCGGCTTCCCGTGGGATCCGCTCGGTCCAGTGCTGCTGGGTCTCGGCGCCCAGGAGTGGGTCCTGGGCCATGGGCTCGGGCACCGGCTGCCAGACGTGCACGATCTTCAACGGCAGGTCGCGCAGCTGTGCCTCGCGAGCCGCCCATTCGGCGGCGGCCCGGCTCTCGCGCGAACCGTCGATTCCCACGGTGATGGTGCGGAGCATGGTCTCTGCCTCCTGGCTGAGGGATCCGATTCCACAGTCGTCTTCGGGAGGGTCCTCGGGCAGGGGCCACTGGTCCCGGACCGGGGCCGACCGGCCGCCTGCACGGCCCGGTGCGGTGGCCCTGGCCGCGGGCCGCCGCACCGGTGCTGCTCAGCGCAGCCAGCCGTGGTCGCGGACGAGGGGCAGCTTGGCCCAGAGTCGGCCCGCGCCCAGGGTGTCGCCGGCCGCTGCGGCGGCCACGACGATCAGGGCGACGGCGTAGATGACGTGGTAGTCGGCGAACGGGTTCGTCGACATGCTCGCCGTGCCGTCCGAGAGATGCCTGGCCGGCGGCCACTCGGCGATCCACATCAGCGCCATCATCGCGGTGCCCGCGACAGCGGCCAGGCGCAGCGCGACCCCCACGACCAGGGCGACACCGATCCCGAGCAGGCCGAGCATGAACAGCCAGTCCGCCCACGCGGCGCCGGCCCAGGAATGGAAGGTCGACTCCATCGGCCCGGCGGCCACGGAGCCGAGGAAGCCCTTCGTCGGCGAGCCCCCGTCGATCCAGCCCTTGCCCGACGGGGTGGCGTAGCCGAGACCGAAGGTCTTGTCGAGGAAGGCCCACAGGAAGACGAACCCCGTGAGCAGGCGCAGGGACGCGAGGGCGTAGGCCGGCGCGGTGTGCGTGCCGGCGTCCGCCGACACCGCCGTCTCGGATGCGGGGGCGGTCCGGTTCCTGCGCAGCGACGGCAGGTGGAAGCCGGAGCTCCGGTGCGGGTGCTCGTGCAGGGCCATGGTCGGGATTCCCTTCGGGGACGGTCGGGGCATTGCCTGACGTCACTCACTGTGGCCGTCCTCGACGGTCGGCACCGGGTGCCGAAGGTCTGCGACCATGGGGCCGAACGTCCCTGCGTCGAGGGGCCGTTGGGCGCGCCAAGGCCACGCCGCCCTCGATGGTCGTCCGGTAGATGCCGCTCACAGAAGCGGGGGGTGGAACATGGCCGCCGCCAGGGTGGGCCCGGACGCCGCGGGCGTTCGTGGCACGTACCCCCGCGACGCCGGTGGCGCGTACCTGCACGGCTCGAACCGTCATTGGGCGGACACGCCCTGTCTTCGTCCTCCCCAACCCGTCGCGAACCTGGCTGCTCGCCCCGGATTCGGGCGCGGCCTGTCACGGCTGCATGGTGCGAGGGGTGATGTCGGGGAGGGGCTGTTCTGCCCAGATGGTTTTGCCGGTGGCGTCGTAGCGGGTTCCCCAGCGGTGGGAGCATTCGGCGACGAGGAAGAGCCCGCGCCCGCCTTC
>NZ_JBEOWS010000605.1:0-2751 GCF_040296125.1 Streptomyces sp. NPDC002265
TACGCATCGGCGAAAACAGGGAACGCCCCGTACAACTCACGCCCCATACCGACCCGCTGCGAACCCTGACCCGAGAACAGGAAGCCGACCTTGCCTTCGGGGCGGGCGCGTCCCAGTGTCACGTTCGCCGCCTGCCGGCCGGCTGCGAGGGCGGTGAGGGCTTGCCGGAGCTTGTCCGAGCCCTCTGCCAGGAGCACCGCGCGGTCCTCGAACGTCTCGCGGGAGGCAAGGGAGAGGCCGATGTCGGAAGCCGTCCAGCAGTCGTTCGCGTCCAGGTGGCCGGTCAGCCGGGCCGCCTGGGCACGCAGCGCCCGCTCGCCCTTGCCCGACAGCACCCACGGCACGAGCGCGCCGGAGTCGGGCGTGGGAGGCAGCTCCGGCCTGGCGGGGGCCTGTTCGATGATGGTGTGGGCGTTGGTGCCGCTGACTCCGAAGGACGAGACCGCGGCCCGGCGCGGGCGGTCCGACTCGGGCCAGTCGACGGCCTCCGTCAGCAGCCGGACGTCACCGGCCGACCAGTCCACGTGCGGCGTCGGCTCGTCCACGTGCAAGGTCTGCGGCAGCACGCCGTGGCGCATCGCCATGACCATCTTGATCACGCCGGCGACACCCGCGGCGGCCTGTGTGTGGCCGATGTTGGACTTCAACGAGCCGAGCAGAAGCGGCCGTTCACGGTCTTGTCCGTAGGTCGCAAGGAGGGCCTGCGCCTCGATCGGGTCGCCCAGCGTCGTGCCCGTACCGTGCGCCTCGACGACATCCACATCGCCCGGAGCGAGCCCTGCGGAGGCCAGGGCCTGCCGGATTACCCGCTGCTGCGCCGGGCCGTTGGGCGCCGTCAGCCCGTTGGACGCACCGTCCTGGTTCACGGCACTGCCCCGTACCACCGCCAGCACCTCGTGACCGTTGCGCACGGCGTCCGAGAGGCGCTCCACCAGCACCACCCCCGCACCCTCCGCCCAGCCCGTGCCGTCCGCGCCGGCGCCGAACGCCTTGCACCGGCCGTCGGGAGACAGACCGCGCTGGCGGCTGAACTCCACGAAAACGCTCGGACTTGCCATGACGGTGACGCCGCCGGCCAGCGCCATCGTGCATTCACCGTTGCGCAGCGACTGCATCGCCAGGTGTAGGGCGACCAGGGACGACGAGCAGGCCGTGTCGATCGTGACGGCGGGCCCTTCGAGTCCGAAGGTGTAGGCCACCCGGCCGGAGACGACGCTGGACGCGCCGCCGACGAGCCGGTGTCCTTCAACGCCTTCCGGCGTACGGCGCACCTCGGCTCCGTAGCCCTGGTATGCCATGCCGACGAAGACGCCGGTCCGGCTGCCGCGCAGCTGCGCGGGGGCGATCCCGGCCCGCTCGAAGGCCTCCCAGGAGGTCTCCAGCAGCAGTCGCTGCTGCGGGTCCATCGCCAGGGCCTCGCGCGGCGAGATCCCGAAGAAGCCGGCGTCGAAGTCGGTGGCGTCGTAGAGGAAGCCGCCGTCGCGCGCGTACGTCTTGCCGGGGCGATCGGGGTCGGGGTCGTAAAGGGCCTCGACGTCCCAGCCGCGGTTCGACGGGAACGCGGAGATGGCGTCGCCGCCGGACGTCACCAGGTCCCACAGCGCTTCGGGCGAGTCGACGCCGCCGGGCAGGTGGCAACTCATGGCCACGATGGCGATGGGCTCGTCGTCGGCGGCCGCGTGCCGCTCCTGCTCCACCGCGGCCTTCGATCCGAGCAGCTCGCTCTGCAGGAAGCGGGCGAGCGCCGTGGCGTTGGGGTGGTCGAAGACCAGCGTGGGCGGCAGTGCGAGCCCGGTCTCGGCGTTGAGCCTGTTGCGCAGTTCGACGGCGGTCAGGGAGTCGAAGCCCAGGTCCTTGAACGCCCGGTCGGGCTCGACCTCCGCGGCCGAGGAGTGGCCCAAAACGGCCGCGACGTGCCCGCGGACCAGGTCGATCAGGGTCTTCGTGCGCTCGGCCTCCGGCAGGCCGGCGAGCCGGGCCGCCAGGGGCGCGACTCCGGTGGCGGCGGCCGGTTCGGTGGTACCGGCGTGATGCACCTCGGGCAGCTCGGACAGCAGGGCGCTCGGGCGGCCGAGGGTGAACGGTCCGATGAACCGTTGCCAGTCGATGTCGGCCACGACGACCGTGGTGTCGTCGCAGTCCAGGGCGCGCTGGACCGCGGTCACGGCGAGTGCGGCGGGCAGGGTGAGGACGCCGCGGCGGCGCAGGTGCCCCTCGTCGGCGTCGGTGACCATGCCGCCGTCGGCCCACGGGCCCCAGGCGATCGCGGTCGCGGTCAGGCCCCGGGCCCTGCGCCGGGCGGCGAGCCCGTCGAGGAAGGCGTTGCCTGCCGCGTAGGCGGTCTGGAGTCCGCTGCCCCATACGCCGGCGATCGAGGAGAACATCACAAAGGCGTCGAGCTCGCGGTCGCCGAGGAGTTCGTCCAGGTGCGCGGCGCCGCCGGCCTTGGCCGCCACCGTGCGGGCGAAGTCGGCCGGCGTCAACTCGTCGAAGGGGGCGAACTGTTCCACGCCCGCGGCGTGGAAGACGGAGGTGAAGGTGTGCTCGGCGAGCAGTGCCGTCACCGCGTCGCGGTCGGCGACATCGCACCCGGCGAGGGTGACCCGCGCTCCCGTCTCCTCCAGTTCGGCCCTGAGCGCGGTCGCGCCGGGCGCGTCGGCGCCGCGGCGGCTCGTGAGCACCAGGTGCTCCGCTCCGGCACCGGCGAGCCAGCGGGCGACGTGCCCGCCCAGCGCACCCGTACCACCGGTG
>NZ_JBEOWS010000606.1:0-2746 GCF_040296125.1 Streptomyces sp. NPDC002265
GACGCCACGGAGCACGACCAGCTCGCCATCGTCCCGCTCTGCGCCGGCCCCGGTCCGGTCGAGGGCATCTGGTCGTTGCTGCGGTGCAGAACTACCGCCACCGTCGTCTTCCGCGATCGCGACCACCGTGTCCGAGCCGTCCGGCCTGCGCCGCATCCAACGATGCGATCCCATCGACGGTTGCCTCGCCGAAGCCGGCCTCTCGCTCGACACGACAACCCGGCGGAAGAGTCAGGTCATTCGGAATCGGCAGACTTCAGCCGCAGAGAGAGGCTGTTGATGCAGTATCGCTTGTCTGTCGGTGTGTCAAATCCCTCGCCCTCGAACAGTTCCCCAAGATATGACCCACAACGAGCGCACCGAACCACGGGGTACGACAATCCATGTTGTTGCACTTCGACAGAATCGAGGTTTTTGGGGTCGTAGAACGCAGGCCAGCCACAGCGAGAGTCGAATTTCTCCTCAGAAGTGAAGAGATCAGCACCGCAGGCCCGGCAAGAGTAGACGCCTTCCTCCTTCGTATCGGTGTACTCTCCCGTAAACGGCGCTTCGTCCGCAGCATCGCGCAGCACCCTGTATTCAGCGGGAGTGAGCTCCGCACGCCACTCGGGGTCTGATTTTTCGATATCGTACGCCATGACATCATCCTTCAAGGTTGAAACTGCTTCAGGAAGCAAGTAGCGATCGATGGATCGGTTTTTTCTGTGCAGTTGAAGCGCTCACAAGCTAGATGAGAAGTCGACCCGTGAACCATCACGAAGCCCTCGCCGCTATCGACGGGTCCATGAGCAGCTGAACCGCGTAAACGGCAGGCGTGTCCGTTTTGGATACCTCACGTTCAGCCGGTGGGCCGTCCGTCAGCGCTGCGGGGTGTGTGCGCATGGTCGATGCGCACCGACGCTTTGATTTCCCGGGTGTTTTCCGCAACGTCGTGGTGCAGGTCCTGGATGTCGTTCAGACCGTAGTCGTCGCCGTGGACGGCCAGTTGTTTGCGGACGAAGGTCTTGGGGTTGAGGTCCTGGAGGTCGAATTCCTCGAACCCGGGTCCCAGTTCCTTGCGGATGTCCTGCTTGGCGCTCTCGGTGAATTCCCGGACCTTGCGGAGGACCCGCATGGCCTCGGCGATCATCTTGGGGAGTTTGTCCGGGCCGAAGATGAACACGGCGACGACGGCAAGCATGACCGCCTCGAGGGGACTCACATCGAATATCACCCTATGCCTCCTCAGAAGTTCGGGCAGGTGTTCTCGGAGTATTCGGGGGGTTCTCCGCAAGGTCTGCGCGTGCAGCGGTCATGCGGTGTCACCGGGGTGGGTGGCCGTGGGCTGGGCGGCTTCGAGGCCGCCGGCATGCACCGGTTGCGGGGAGTGCGGGGCGGTGGCGCCCACAGGGGAGGGAGTCAGGTCCGCCAGGGAGGCCTCGTCCGCGCCGAGTCCGTGGTCGGGATCCGCGGCCCGGCGGCGCGCCTTCGCGCGGTCGTGGAAGGTCGCAACAGCCAGGGCGACCAGGAACAGCAGGCTGATGGGCACGGCCAGAGCGGTCATGGTGATCGGATCGCCGGTCGGGGTGGCGACCGCGGCAAAGACGAAGACACCGAAGACGACGGCCTGCCACCGTCGCCGCAGAGCTGCGGCGCTGAGGATGCCCATGAAGTTCAACAGAACCACCAGTAGCGGCAGTTCGAAGGACAGGCCGAAGACGAGCAGCATGCGCAGGAAGAAGTCCAGGAACTCGTCCCCGGGCAGCGACAGGGAGAAGGCGACCGGGTTGAAGCCCGACAAGACCCCCACGGCCTTGGGGAAGACCACGTAGGCGAGGTATCCGCCGAAGCAGAACAGGGGGACGGCCGCCGCGGCGAAGCCGAGCCCGTATCTCCTCTCCCGCTTGTACAGTCCCGGCGCGATGAAGGCCCACAGCTGGTAGCTCCACACCGGAGCGGCCATGACGAACCCGGCTGTCGCCGCCACCTTGAAGCTCAGTGTCAGCGGGGACAGGATCCCGCTGTTGACCAGCAGACCGTTCGGGCATTCCCGGGTCGGCTGCCCCACCCCGTGGACATGGGGCAAAGTACAGGCCGGGCCGGTGATCCGCCCGAGCAGCCAGTCGTGGACCAGCCATCCGACCACAGTGGTGACGACCAGAGCCAGCACCGAGACAGCCAGGCGGTTACGCAACTCGCGCAGATGCCCCGTCAGCGGCATGACGCCCGTGGCAGCATGCTGCGGTTGTTCGAAAGCGGTGGATCCGCTGTGGTGGGTGTCGTTCACCGTATGCCCTCGGTTTCTGGTGGCCGGCCGGTGCGGCGGCGGTGCGTGGTCAGACTCGGTCAGCCGTTTGCGTTTCGGTGTCCGCCTGGTTGCGTCCGGCCTCGGCCGGTACGGCCTGGATACGTGCGTGCGGCGCGGTGGCCGACTGGGCGGTGTCGGTCTTCATGGCGCTGACTTCGGACTTGAAGATGCGCAGGGACTTGCCCAGTCCGCGCGCGGTCTCGGGCAGTCGCTTCGCTCCGAAGAGCAGCAGCACGACGGCCGCGATGATCAGGATTTCCAGGGCGCGGTTTTCAAACATGTGGTTCTCGTTCCTGTACGGGCTCGGATGCCGAATCGGTGTCCAAGCTGCTTGTCGGTGGGGGTGAAGCCGGTCTCGGCTTCGGCCGCAGGTCGTGGGGCCGCCTGGCGGCCGGGGCGGAGGGATGAATCCCGGTCCGGTGCGGCCGGGCGGCAGGGGTGGAGCCGCCCGGCCGCGGC
>NZ_JBEOWS010000607.1:0-2742 GCF_040296125.1 Streptomyces sp. NPDC002265
CGTTGGTGACGTAGGGGACCGCGTACAGCCGTCCGTCGTACTTCCCCGTCTCCACGACCGGCTTCAGGAAGGACTTCAGCGGGAAGCGGTCCTCGTCCAGCGGGCGGATCCATCCGGCGGCCGCGAACTCCGAGGTCCAGTTGACGTCGATGTTCAGGACGTCGAACCGGCTGCGGTCGCCGCCGCGCAGATCGGTGACCATCTGCGCATGCGTCTCGTCCGCGGAGTCGGGCAGCTCCACGAGCGTGACCCGCTCACCGGGATGCGTGCGGTTCCAGCCGTCGAGAACCGTGCCGAGATAGCCGGTGAGGTCCCCTGCGGTGGCCAGCGTCAGCGGCCCGCGGCCACCCCCGGCGCTGTCACGCCCCCCTTCGCCCGAGGAGACGCACCCGGTCAGCACCACGCCGAGAACCAGGAGGCACCTACCCGCGGCTCTGTTCCACCGCATAGGTTCCTCCCTGGACACGTACCCGCCTGCAGCATCGCCACGGCCGAAGGCCATGTATACCTGTTAGGTATGGGCGATACTAGGGGCGAGGCACACATTACGAGGACGGGAGGCCCGCGGCGGTGCGACAGCCCCTCCTTGCCCTGCTGGCCCGCGGTCCCGCCCACGGCTACGAACTCAAGCAGGGCCTTGAGCAACTGCTGGGCTCCGCGTACCCTCAGCCGAACGTCGGCCAGATCTACGTGACCCTCGGGCGCCTCGAGAAGCAGGGACTCATCGAGGGCGAGGACATCGAACAGTCCAACCGGCCCAACAAGAAGGTCTACCGCCTCACCGAGTCCGGGCAGGAAGAGCTGCGCGCCTGGTTCGAACGGCCCGAGGACGAGCCGAGGGTGCGCGACGACTTCTTCATGAAGCTGGCGCTGGCCCCGGGAACCGGCCTCGCAGACCGGATCGCCCTGATCAACAGACAACGGCGCCAGTACCTCAACTCCATGCGCAACCTGTCCAAACTGGCCGCCGTCGAAGACCGCGACAACCGCATCGCCCACCTTCTGATCGAGGGCGCGATGCTGCACCTGCAGGCCGACCTCGACTGGCTCGAGCGGTGCCAGGAAGAGCTGGAGGAGCTGGAGTGAGCGACAGCCCCGCTCCCGTGCTGCGCGCAGAGGGACTGATACGCACGCACTACGGCGAGAGCGGCCCGGCCCACGCCGTGCGCGGCGTCGACCTGAGCGTGCACCGCGGCGAGTTCGTCGCCGTCACCGGACCGTCCGGAGCCGGGAAGTCCACCCTGCTGCACCTGCTGGGCGGACTGCAGCAGCCCGACAGCGGATCACTCTGGCTGGACGGCGAGTGCACCGACACCTGGCGCGAGGCCCGCTGGGCGGTCGAGCGCCGCAGGCGCATCGGCATCGTCTTCCAGTTCTTCAACCTCGTCTCCAGCCTGTCGGTCGCCGACAACGTGGAACTGCCCGCCCTCCTCGCCGGCGTCTCCCCCAGGCAGGCACGCGCCGAACGGGAGGAGCTGCTGGCCGAGTTGGGCATCGCGGGCAAGGAACGCAGCCTGCCGGGCGAGCTGTCCGGCGGCGAGCAGCAGCGCGTGGCGCTGGCCCGGGCCCTGGTCAACCATCCCCCGCTGCTGCTGGCCGACGAACCCGCCGGCAGCCTCGACAGCAAAGGCACCCGCGAGGTGATGCGGCTGCTGTCCCGCTTCCACCAGCGGGGGCAGACCATCGTCCTGGTCACCCACGACGCCCGGCTGGCCAGCGCCGCGGACCGGGTGATCAGCTTCTTCGACGGACGCATCGCCGACGACGCCGAGCTCGGCAGCACCCCGTCGCGCCGGCCGGGGGCGTCGGGAGTGCTGGAGCTCAAGGACTGACGCGCCCGCCCGCGGACGTACGACAACCCCCGAAAGGGATGGATCTCATGCGCGCCACCTTGCGCTGGGCACACTCCGATCTGCGCACCCACCGCGGGGAGGCGCTCTTCCTGGTGCTCGCCACCGCCGGCATCGTCGTGTCGCTGCTGCTGGCCACCGCGCTCTTCGGCTACGCCACCAACCCCTGGCAGCGCACCTTCGACCAGGCCCGCGGGGCCCATGTGTGGCTGCGCACCGGCTCGTCCGCCGAGCTCGGCAAGCTGGCCGGCGTGGACGGGGTCGAGGCGGTCGCCGGTCCCTACGCCACCACCGCGACAACCCTCGCCGCTCGCGGCACCCGCGCCGTGGTGGAGCTGCGGGCCACCCCCGAACTCCCCCGCGTGGGCCGCCCCCTGCTGACCGCGGGGCACTGGCTCGGCTCCGGCACCCCCCGCGGCGTCGTCCTGGAGAGCAGTCTGGCCCGGGCCCTGCTAGCCGGACCCGGTGACACGCTCGCCCTGCCCGGCGGCGGAAAGGTCACCGTCGTCGGAATCGCCGACAGCCCCGAGGACCGCTACCGCCCCGGCGAGCAGCCCGGCCTCGTCTGGGCCATGCCCGCCGCGGTGGCACACCCCACGGGCCAGGTCATCGGACTGCGCCTGACCGACCCCGCGGACACCGACTACGCCGTCCAGCGCGCCGTCACCGTCCTGGGCGCCGGTGCCATCGGCGAGGTCTCCACCTGGCAGCAGGCGCGCGCCGACGCGCAGGGCGACAACCGGCTCCTGGGCCAGGTGCTCGGCCTGTTCGGGCTGGGCGCGCTGATCGCGGCGGGATTCGCCGTGCACGGGGCGATCGCCACCCGCATCCGCGGCCACCTGCGGGACATCTCCGTCCTCAAGGCCATCGGGTTCACGCCCGGCCAGGTCGT
>NZ_JBEOWS010000608.1:0-2717 GCF_040296125.1 Streptomyces sp. NPDC002265
ACGGTCGGTGCGCCCCGGGGGCCTTCTGAACGTTCTAGGAGAATCCTGCGGACGAGGGGCTGCTACTTGCCGTCGCCGCCCTTGCCGCCACCCTTGCCGTCGCCGCCGGCGCCCATGGAGTCGTAGATCTCCTTGCACATCGGGCACACCGGGTACTTCTTCGGGTCGCGGCCCGGCACCCAGACCTTGCCGCACAGCGCTACGACGGGGGTCCCGTCGAGGGCGCTCGCCATGATCTTGTCCTTCTGGACGTAGTGGGCGAAGCGCTCGTGGTCACCGTCGCCGTGGGACACCTGGGGCGTCGGCTCTACGAGGGTTCCCGTACCAGTCCCGCGCTCGGGCTCGAGAGTGCTCATAGGCCCAAGGGTACTGAAGCTCCCCCGCATCAGTTGAGAGAAGGGTCGTCCGGATAGGTGGCGACCATCGCCAGTTCGTTTCGCTGACGGCGCAGGACCTCGCGCCAGAGCCGCTCGGGGGCCGGGGAGGAGACGTCGCCCGGTTCGGACTCGACGACGTACCAGGCGCCCTCGACCAGTTCGTCCTCCAGCTGGCCGGGCCCCCAGCCGGCGTAACCGGCGAAGATCCGCAGGGAGCCCAGGGCCGAGGCGAGCAGCTCCGGCGGGGCCTCCAGGTCCACCAGCCCGATCGCGCCGTGCACCCGGCGCCAGCCCAGCGGTGCCGCCGCCGAGCCGCCGCCCGGGATCACCGCGACGCCCAGCGCCGAGTCCAGGGAGACCGGGCCGCCCTGGAAGACCACACCGGGCTCGCCGGCCAGATCGGCCCAGCCCTCCAGGATGTCGCGCACCCCCACCGGCGTCGGACGGTTGAGGACGACACCGAGGGAGCCCTCCTCGTCGTGGTCGAGAAGGAGCACGACCGCACGGTCGAAGTTCGGGTCCGCCAGGGCGGGCGTCGCCACGAGCAGCCGCCCTGTGAGCGAGGACACCTCGGTCATGCCAGACATGATCCCGCATCCGCGCGCCGCATGGGGAGCCAATCAGGGCACGGGAGTGAAGGCAGCTCAGGGCGCACGGACGCATCCCACGCGCACAGCCGGGGCGGTGACCCCATGTGTCCGATTGGGAACGGTTCGTGTTGTGACACAGCTATGACCTGGCTGGGCGGTGCCTGGGCTTACGGGAGAGGGGTACGCGGCGATTACTCTGTCTCATCTCCACTGGCCCAACTCATCGGAACGCGAGATACATGACCGTCAACGACGATGTCCTGCTTGTCCACGGCGGAACCCCGCTGGAGGGCGAGATCCGTGTCCGCGGTGCGAAGAACCTCGTACCGAAGGCCATGGTCGCCGCGCTGCTGGGCAGCGAGCCGAGCCGTCTGCGCAATGTTCCCGACATCCGTGACGTGCGGGTCGTGCGCGGTCTGCTCCAGCTGCACGGCGTGACGGTCCGCCCCGGTGAGGAGCCGGGCGAGCTGGTGCTGGACCCGTCGCACGTGGAGAGCGCCAACGTCGCCGACATCGATGCCCACGCGGGTTCCAGCCGTATCCCGATCCTGTTCTGCGGCCCGCTGCTGCACCGTCTGGGTCACGCGTTCATCCCGGGCCTGGGCGGCTGCGACATCGGCGGGCGGCCCATCGACTTCCACTTCGAGGTGCTGCGGCAGTTCGGCGCGCGGATCGAGAAGCGCGAGGACGGCCAGTACCTGGAGGCGCCGACGCGGCTGCGCGGCACCAAGATCCGGCTGCCGTACCCGTCCGTGGGCGCGACCGAGCAGGTGCTGCTGACGGCGGTCCTCGCGGAGGGCGTCACCGAGCTGTCGAACGCGGCGGTGGAGCCGGAGATCGAGGACCTCATCTGCGTGCTGCAGAAGATGGGCGCGATCATCGCGATGGACACCGACCGCACGATCCGCATCACCGGCGTGGACTCGCTCGGCGGCTACACCCACGCGGCCCTGGCGGACCGCCTGGAGGCCGCCTCGTGGGCGTCCGCGGCGCTGGCCACCGAGGGCAACATCTACGTCCGCGGGGCCCAGCAGCGCTCGATGATGACGTTCCTCAACACCTACCGGAAGGTGGGGGGCGCGTTCGAGATCGACGACGAGGGCATCCGCTTCTGGCACCCGGGCGGCCAGCTGAAGTCCATCGCCCTGGAGACGGACGTGCACCCCGGCTTCCAGACGGACTGGCAGCAGCCCCTGGTGGTCGCGCTGACACAGGCCACCGGCCTGTCCATCATCCACGAGACGGTCTACGAGTCCCGGCTGGGCTTCACCTCCGCCCTGAACCAGATGGGCGCGCACATCCAGCTCTACCGCGAGTGCCTGGGCAGCTCCGACTGCCGCTTCGGCCAGCGCAACTTCCTGCACTCCGCGGTCGTCTCCGGCCCCACCAAGCTCCAGGGCGCCGACCTGGTCATCCCCGACCTGCGCGGCGGGTTCTCGTACCTCATCGCCGCCCTGGCGGCGCAGGGCACGTCCCGCGTGCACGGCATCGACCTGATCAACCGGGGCTACGAGAACTTCATGGAGAAGCTCGTGGAGCTGGGCGCGAAGGTCGAGCTGCCCGGCAAGGCACTCGGCTGACCCCAGCCCTTCCGCTCCGGCCCGGGCGGCACTTCCCCGGCCGGGGGTCCGGGGGTCGTCCCCCGGACAGGCACAGCATGGAGAAGCTCGTGGAGCTGGGCGCGAAGGTCGAGCTGCCCGGCAAGGCACTCGGCTAGCGTCCACGGCAGTACGTACGCCAATGGGGCGGC
>NZ_JBEOWS010000609.1:0-2686 GCF_040296125.1 Streptomyces sp. NPDC002265
GCCCCGAAGACGGCCGAGGAACCGGAAACCCCGCACCGGCGCTGAAGCGCCACATCCACGGACACCGGCACGGGCCGCCGCTGCGAGAGCTCCGGTCAGTGGAAGAAGTGCCGCGTACCGGTGAAGTACATCGTGACGCCCGCCTTCTGCGCGGCCTCCACGACCAGCTCGTCACGGACCGAACCGCCGGGCTGGACCACGGCCTTCACACCGGCCGCGGTGAGGATCTCCAGACCGTCGGGGAACGGGAAGAAGGCGTCGGAGGCGGCGTACGAACCGCGCGCCCGCTCCTCGCCGGCCCGCTCCACGGCCAGCTTCGCGGAGTCGACCCGGTTGACCTGGCCCATGCCCACGCCGACCGAGGCGCCGTCCTTGGCGAGCAGGATGGCGTTGGACTTCACGGCCCGGCACGCCTTCCAGGCGAAGGCGAGCTCGGCCAGCTCGGCCGCGGAGAGCGCCTCGCCGGTGGCGAGGGTCCAGTTGGCGGGGTCGTCGCCGTCGGCCTGGAGGCGGTCGGTCACCTGGAGCAGCGCACCGCCGTCGATCGCCTTGACCTCGACCGGGTTCGCGGGGGCGCCGGCCTCCTTCAGCACCCGGATGTTCTTCTTCTTGGCGAGGGCCTCCAGGGCCCCCTCCTCGTAGTCGGGCGCCACGATGACCTCGGTGAAGATCTCCGCGACCTGCTCGGCCATCTCCTTGGACACCGGGCGGTTGACGGCGATCACACCGCCGAACGCCGACAGCGGGTCGCAGGCGTGCGCCTTGCGGTGCGCCTCGGCGACGTCCGCGCCGGTGGCGATGCCGCACGGATTGGCGTGCTTGATGATCGCGACGGCCGGCTCGGCGTGGTCGTACGCGGCACGGCGGGCGGCGTCCGTGTCCGTGTAGTTGTTGTACGACATCTCCTTGCCGTGCAGCTGCTCGGCCTCGGCGAGGCCGGAGCCCGAGCCGTCGACGTAGAGGGCGGCCGGCTGGTGCGGGTTCTCGCCGTAGCGCAGCGTGCTCTTGCGCTCCAGCGCGGTCCCGTGGAAGTCGGGGAACTGCGAGTCGTCGACGGGGGCGTAGGAGCTCGCGAACCAGCCCGCGACCGCCATGTCGTACGACGCCGTGTGCTGGAAGGCCTCGGCGGCGAGCCGCTTGCGGGTGGCGAGGTCGAAGCCGTCCTCCTTGACCGCGGCGAGGACGTCGCCGTAGCGGTCCGGGCTGGTGACCACGGCGACGGACGGGTGGTTCTTGGCGGCGGCGCGGACCATCGACGGGCCGCCGATGTCGATCTGCTCCACGCACTCGTCGGCGGAGGCGCCCGAGGCGACGGTCTCGCGGAACGGGTAGAGGTTGACGACGACGAGGTCGAAGGGCTCGACGCCCAGCTCGGCCAGCTGCTCGCGGTGGCTGTCCAGCCGCAGGTCGGCGAGGATGCCGGCGTGCACCTTGGGGTGCAGGGTCTTGACCCGGCCGTCCAGGCACTCGGGGAAGCCGGTGAGCTCCTCGACCTTGGTGACGGGGACGCCGGCGGCGGCGATACGGGCGGCGGTGGACCCGGTGGAGACCAGCTCGACTCCGGCCTCGTGGAGCCCGCGGGCCAGCTCTTCGAGCCCGGTCTTGTCGTAGACGCTGACGAGCGCGCGACGGATGGCCCGCTTGTTCTCGGCGGTGGCGGTCACTGGATAACTACCTTTCGTCCCTCAATGCGATAGCCGTTGCGGGCGAGCCGCCCCACGACATCGACGAGCAGCCTTCGCTCGACTTCCTTGATGCGCTCGTGCAGAGCGCTCTCGTCGTCCTCGTCCCGGACCTCCACCACGCCCTGCGCGATGATCGGCCCGGTGTCGACGCCGTCGTCGACGAAGTGGACGGTGCAGCCGGTGACCCTGGCGCCGTACGCGAGCGCGTCGCGCACACCATGGGCCCCGGGAAAACTGGGCAGCAGGGCGGGGTGGGTGTTGATGAACCGCCCGCCGAACCTGGCGAGGAATTCCTTCCCCACGATCCGCATGAACCCGGCCGACACCACGAGGTCGGGCTCGTGGGCGGAGACGGCCTCGGCGAGGGCCGTGTCCCACTCCGGCCGGCTGCCGTGGTCCTTGACCCTCGTCACGAAGGTCGGCAGTCCGGCGCGCTCGGCGCGGGCGAGCCCCTCGATGCCGTCGCGGTCCGCGCCGACGGCCACGATCTCGGCTCCGTACGCCTCGCTGCCGACGCTCTCGATGGCGTCGAGGAGCGCCTGAAGGTTGGTGCCTGATCCGGAGACCAGCACGACCAGGCGCTTGACCACGGGCTTGGCGGCCACGATGGGGCCCTTTCTCGGGGAAGCGTTTGTACAGTCGTACGAATGCTTCGCGCCCCCGGATACGGGGAAGTCTACGAAGCGGCCGACCGCCAGCAACGATACCGGCACACGAAGCGGCCCCCACGGGACGGGGGCGTGGCCGGAAGGTAGCGTCTGGGAGGAGCGGGCTCGGGAACGCCGTCGGTCTGCGACGCGTTCACCAGGGAGACGGCTCACGGGGCCGGCTCACGCAGGACCCGTCGCGCCACCCGTCGTATTCACCAACGCGACGTCAGTCGTACTCACCAAGGGGAAGACGCTCACTTGATGCCGGACCGCAGCCAGCGACTCCTCACGCTCGCCCCGCAGTCGCCGCAGGGCGTGGTGCGCAGCGGCGTACTGCTGCGCGAGCGCCCC
>NZ_JBEOWS010000610.1:0-2652 GCF_040296125.1 Streptomyces sp. NPDC002265
GGCGTTGTTGTAGCCGAGGATCTGGGCTGCTTCGGCGGCGCCGACCAGGTCCTCGTTGGCGTCGCTGTCGGCGGGCGGCAGGACGCCGCGTTTGCGGGCGGCGGCGACGACGGTGGCCCGGCGCCATTTCTTGCGGGCTGGGCCGCGGCTGCCTTGCTCCCTCTGCAGGGTCTCCGGTGCGGGCAGTTCGGGGATGCGTCCTTGGTAGAGGGCGCTGGAGAGCGAGGCGATGCTGCCGTAGCCGAACAGGGACGCGACCTGGGCTGTGCCGAGGAGCTCGTCGGGGTCCCCGTCGACGGGCACGGCGGGCAGCGCGGCAGTCGGGGCGGGCGGTGCTGCGTCGGCCCTTGCCGGTCCGGCTGCTCGCCCAGGCGACGATCGTGGCGCGGCGCCACGCGGGTCCGTCGGCGTCGGCGTCGGGTTCGGGGAAGTAGCCGGGCCGGTCGCGAACGTAGGCGTCGATGGTGGAGGTGCGGGTGTAGCCGAGGAGCTGGGCCACTTCCCGCTTGGTCAGCAGCTCGTCCTGGTCGGCCTCGAGCACCGCGGCCGGCAGTGTGCGCTTCTTCGGTGCGCGCCGGGCGAAGAACGTGGGGACCTCGTCGTGGCGCCAGAACCGCTTGCGGCCCTCTGCGTGCGCGACTGCGGGGAAGCCGCTGTCCGGGTCGTTGCTCCACTGGCTGATGCGGGGCTCGCTCGTGCCGAACTCGGACACGATCTGCGCGGTGTGTGGTGGCTCATCGCGCCTGTCGGTACAGGCCAGACCTCTCTTCTTCAGGACTGCTGCCCCTCGCTCTCTCAGTGCCTGCTTCCAACCCTCCAGGAAAGATCGGTTCCTCGGCAGGGTGCTGCAGCAGGCAGTCCCGGGGAATCTTGGTGGTGCTGCCCCGTCGCTGCTGCGAGCATGATGTGGTGATCCATCGCCGCATTCGTGTTCCTGAGTCTCTGGCTGCGTCTCACCGCACCTACTTCGGTGAGTCCGGACAAGCCTGGATCACTTCACTTCCGGCCCTGGTGGATGAGTGCTTGGACCTGTGGAACTTGCGGCTGGACGGAACGCCTAGCAATGGGGCCGTGGCTCTGGTGATCCCGGTCCTGTGCGCGGACGACACACCAGCCGTGCTCAAGCTCCAACCGGTGGACGACGAGACCGTCGGCGAGCCGGCAGCCCTGGGATCGTGGGCCGGCCACGGCGCCGTCTCACTGCTGGAGGCCGACTTCCGCACTGGTGCGATGCTGCTGGAACGGTTGGACGCCACACGCTCGCTGAACTCCGTTGAAGATCACATGGTGGCCCTGCAGACCCTCTCCGAGATCCTGGTCCGTTTGGTCGCCGTTCCGGCTCCAACAGGACTACGGCACCTGGCGGACGTCGCTGCTGACGTCCTGGGTCGGGCCGCCGAAGCACGGAAGAGGCTCGCCGACCCATCAGACCGACGTCTGCTCGATGCCTGTGCGGCTTCACTGCGTGACGTCCTCGAAGAGCCCGGCGACCAACTGCTCCACTGGGACCTGCACTACGGCAACGTGCTCGCTTCGCTGCCGTCGCGGGGAGGGGATCCGTGGTTGGCGATCGACCCTAAGCCCCTGAGGGGTGACCCTGGCTTCGATTTCTATCCCGCGCTGTGGAACCGTTGGGACGCGGTAGTGAAGTCAGGGGATGTCACACGCACCGTCCGCCGGCGATTCGATTTGATGACCGAGGTCGTCGGCCTGGACCGACGGCGCGCCGTCGGGTGGACGCTCGGTCGAGTCCTCCAGACCGTGCTGTGGAACATCGAGAGCGGCGAGAGCCGCCCGCCTGCCATTCCTGCAGCCATAGCCCAGATTCTCCTGAACCGCTCATGAGACAGGGCCAACGAGACCGGCCCCGCCGAGGCGGACTTCGCGGGCGTGGGCTGATACGAGTGGGTGCTGGGCCACCTTCGCCTGCAGATCGTTCATCCGGTTCTCCAGCCTGGCCCGGGAGGCGCCGGTGAGCCCGAAGAGGACACGGGGAAAACCGGATGCCAGCGCAGCCAGGCAGGGCCCGCGGCGGCCTGCCTGCGTCGGCCGACGGGCTGGGCTTCGTACTGGAAGAGGCGGGCGTACTCGATCAGTTTCACGGCCGGCCGCTCGCTGCTCATGGTGGTGCGGTCGACTTCGACGAACGCGCGCAGCTTTCGCCGGTGTTCGCTCTCGAGGACCGTGTAGTGCATGGGCCTTCCACTCGGACCCTGTGCGCACTGACGACGGGCAGGAGGCCGGGTGGATCACCGTACCGGGTCGGGCGGTGAGTTGCTCACCCGGCTGGCCAGAGTCCCCCGGCGACCATGGCCGGGGACTGTGGAACACCCCCGCGTTGGCGGGGAGGACCACGGAGTGGACTGCGCCGAGATGATCTCGGTCGGAATCTAGGCTGGTTGACGCCGCTGCCGGCGTGTTGGCCCTGCCGGCTTGGTGGCAGGACCAACGGCATCACAGCTTGTCGTTCAGCAGCGAGTACATGAACATGTCCCGGCGTTCGTCCCCGACCTGCTGCCATCCCCGCAGCAGTCCCTCGCGCTGGAATCCCGCACGCTCGGCAGTTCGCACGGAGGCCGTGTTCCACGGCTCCACCCACAGTTCGAGCCGGGGAATCTGCAGATCCCGCAGGGCCCAGCCGGCCACTGCGTT
>NZ_JBEOWS010000611.1:0-2632 GCF_040296125.1 Streptomyces sp. NPDC002265
GAGGAGAACTGACCTCGTCAGGAGGACGGGACCGGCGGGAGGACGGGACCGGCGGGAGGACGGGACCGGCGGGACCGACGGGAGGGCGGGACCAACGGGAAGGCGGGACCAACGGGAGGGCGGGACCAGCGGGAGGGCGGGACCGACGGAAGGGCAGAAGGCCCATGAGGGCCTCAGGATTCGCCCCGGCTCCGCCCCTCCACCGGTCCCCCGCCCACCGTGAACCCGATCACCGAGCCGCCGCCCTCCCGCCGGAAGGCGAACGGCGCGCCTTCGTGCGCCAGGGCCACCTCCCGCACGATGGACAGGCCGAGACCGGAGCCGGGCAGGGCGCGGGCGTCGGCGGCCCGGTAGAAGCGGTCGAAGATGCGGATCAGGTCGGCACCCGCGATGCCGGGGCCCCGGTCGAGGACCTCCACCCGGACCGTGCCCGGCCGGGCCGGGCCCGCGATGTGCAGCTCGATGGGCGCGGTGCCGTCGCGGTCGAACTTGGTGGCGTTCTCCACGAGGTTGGACATCGCCCGCTGGAGCAGCCCGGGGCGCCCGTGGGCCGTCGTGTCACCGCTGGCGCGCAGCACGATCTCCCGCCCGGTACGGCGCCGGGCGAGGCCGACGACGTCCTCGGCGATGTCGGCCAGGTCGACCTGCTGGGCCGGCTCGGTGTCGGACTGGCCCGCGGCGAGGTCGACTAGCTCGTTGACCAGGTCGGTCAGTTCGCGCGCCTCCTGGGTGAGGTCGGCGACCAGGTCCTCCCGGGTGGCAGGCGGGAGTTCGTCGATCCTGCGCAGCAGCGAGATGTTCGTACGCAGTGAGGTGAGCGGGGTGCGCAGCTCGTGCCCGGCGTCCTGGACCAGCCGGCGCTGGTCCTCCTCCGACTGGGCGAGCCGGCCCAGCATCCGGTCGAAGGCGCGGCCCAGCCGGCCCACCTCGTCGTATCCGGTGACCGGCACCTGCACGCCCAGGCGGCGGGTGCGGGCGACGTCCTCGGCGGCGGAGGTGAGCACGACCAGCCGGCGGGTGACACGCCGGGCCAGCCACCAGCCGAACAGACCGGCCGCGGTGACGACGGCCGCCATCAGCACCAGGGTGCGCTGCTGGAGCGTGCGCAGCAGGTCCTCGGTGTCGCTGAACTCCTGCGCGACCTGGATCGCGCCCCGGCCGCCGCCCAGGGAGACGGTGGCGACCCGGTAGACGTCGTTGCCGACGTCGACGTCCTTGTGCTCGGCGATCAGGCCGGCGGTGGCGGCCGCGGCGACGGTCCGGTCGGCGGCGGTGACCGGCAGGCCCGGACTGCCCCGGTCGACGACCCTGCCGTCCGGGCCGAGCACCTGCACATCGGTGCGCGGCGGCCGTACGACATCGTGGCCGGGCGCGGAGGAGGAGAAGTCGTCGGGCGTCATGCGGTGCTGGCCGACCTCGTCGCGCACGTCCTGCACGACCTCGTCGAACACGGTCTGCTGGTCCACGCGCACGAGCCGGGCCGCCGCGCTGTACGACAGGATGCCGACCAGCACGGTGACGGCCGCGGCCACCGCCGCGAACGACACCGCGAGGGTGGTGCGCAGCGAGAGCAGACCGGGCCGTCGCCAGGTCAGCAGCCGCCGGAAGCGGCCCACTCAGTCCTCCCGCAGCACGTAACCCACGCCGCGCACCGTGTGGATCAGCTGCGGCGCGCCGGGCTCGTCGAGCTTGCGGCGCAGGTAACCCACGTACACGGCGAGGTTCTTGGAGCCGGGCCCGAAGTCGTAGCCCCAGATACGGTCGTAGATGGTGGAGTGGTCGAGGACGATGCCCGCGTTGCGCACCAGCAGTTCCAGCAGCTCGAACTCGGTGCGGGTGAGCTCCAGTTCGCGTCCGCCGCGCCAGGCCCGGCGCGCCTGCCGGTCCATCCGCAGCCCGGCCGCCTCGATGTGCCGGCCGGACGGCGAGGGACCGGGCACCGAGCCGGACACCTGGGCCGAGGGCGCGCCCGACGCCGTAGCCGTACCCGCTCCCGCCCCGGCCGGCGGTTCGGCCGGCGCGCCGGGCACCCCGGCCGGGGTCTCGCCCGCGGGCTCGGCGGGGGCGGCGGTCTCGTTCGGGCTGGTGCGGCGCAGCAGGGCGCGCAGCCGGGCGAAGACCTCCTCGACGTCGAAGGGCTTGACGACGTAGTCGTCCGCTCCGGCGTCCAGGCCCGCGATCCGGTCGGCGGTCTCCACCAGCGCGGTCAGCATCAGGATCGGGGTGCGGTCGCCCTCGGCGCGCAGCACCCGGCAGACCTGGAGTCCGTCGATGCCGGGCATCATCACGTCGAGGACGAGCACGTCCGGCGGGGTGCGGTGGGCGTGCGCCAGCGCCTCGACGCCGTCGGCGACCGCGGTGACCTGGTAGCCCTCCAGGGCCAGGGCGCGTTCCAGTGCGTGGCGGATGGCGCGGTCGTCTTCGGCGAGCAGCACAGTCTGGGGCACGGACCCAGTCTGCCAAGCGCCAGGGGTCCGACGACCTGATGATCTTGCCCAGGGCGCCCTTCTTACTGGCCTCTCACCCGCCCGGCCGCAACCCGCGCCGGGCCGCCCGGCCCGCCGGTCGGCCGGCGGGCCACAGGGGGCGATCCGGTCAGCCGACGGACCGCAGGGCGGCGATCCGGTCAGCC
>NZ_JBEOWS010000612.1:0-2604 GCF_040296125.1 Streptomyces sp. NPDC002265
GGCCGCCGCGACTTTCCCGCCCCGCCCCACAGGGACGGCGGACAGCGGCGGCGTACGGATCTTCAGGATCGCCCGACACCCCCCGAGCAACTGGCCGCCCGAGCCGAAAACTCAGGAACCCGACTCGGCGAGTGGCACGAACCACCAGCGACGCGAGCTGCCGGCCCGCAGCCTCGTCCAGTGGTGCGTGGTCGAGCAGCAGTCGGTACCACGGAACGCCGTAAACCACGCCGATGAGGAGCTCGGGACCGGCGTCAGCGGCGATCCCGCCGCGCCATCGCCCGGTCGAGGAGTTCGCGCAGCGCCACGCCACGGCTGAAGAGGAGACGGTCCCGTTCGCCGCTCAGCACACGAAGGTGACGGGTTCGATCACGCCGATCTCCGCCTCCACCGCACGATCGGCACTGGCCGGGACGGTGGCCTTCGCCGCGGTCAACGGCCCGATCGAGCGGATCGTGTCACCCCTGGCTGTCGAACTCACGCCGGTTCGGATCAACGCCGTCTCGCGGGGCGCCGTCGACACGCGCTGGTGGTCCTCTCTCCCGGAGGCCCGCGTTCATCGGAAGGTCTGGCGCATCTCGCCCAGGCCGTCGATCCGGCTGACGAGGACGTCGTCGGGGCCGAGGAACCGCTGCGGAACGCGGCGGTTGCCCACCCCGGCCGGGGTCCCGGTGAAGATCAGGTCGCCGGGGTGAAGCGGGCACACCGAAGGGTCCCCAGCCCCGGTGTCCCGCATCGCCGGCGCCGCCGGCTGGCCGATGCCGCCTGCCGATCACGGGATTGGCGTGGGGCCCCGCGGATTCGCGGGGCCGCTGCGCGGGTCAGACGGTGAGGTGCTCGCGGAAGAAGCCGGTCAGCTTGGTCAGGGCGGTGGGCACGTAATCCTCCTTGTCATAGAGGTCGATGTGGGTGGCGCCGTCGATCCAGAAGAGTTCCTTGGGCTCGTTCGCCTTCTCGATCGCCTCGCGGCTGAAGTACGCGGTGTCCGCCTCGGTCCCGGCGATCATCAGCAGGGGGCGTGGCGAGATGAGGTGGATGAGGTCGTAGGAGGAGTACTGGGCGATCTGGTCGACGCTTCGGGCGAGGTACCAGTTGGGGGAGTGGGGGTGCTGGGCGCGGGGGGTGCGGTGGTAGTCCCTGCCCTCCTGGTAGAGGGTGGGCCATCCGTTCGCGTCCTCTGCGGTCTCGGGGACGATGTGCTCCAGGCGGGGCTGCCGGCCGCTGGCTTCCGCGGTGCGGTCCTTGCCGGCCTGGTCCAGCATGCCGCGGATGACGTCCTCGCTCTGACCGCCGCCGAGGCCCTCGCGGAAGAGTGCGCCCATGTCGGCCGCGCTGACCGTGGCCACGGCCTTGATGCGGTGGTCGGTCTGTGCGGCGTAGGGGACGTAGCCGCCCGAGGCGCAGATACCCAGGGCGCCGATGTGCCCGGGGTCGACCTCCTCGCGCGTGGTCAGGAAGGTGACGGCGCTCTTGATGTCCTCGGCGCGGGCGAAGGGATTCTCCAGGAAGCGCGGCTCTCCCTCACTCTCGCCCTGGTAGGAGGCGTCGAAGGCCAGAGCGACGAAGACCTCGCCGGCCAGCCGCTCGGCGTACAGACCAGCCGTCTGCTCCTTCACCCCGCCGAAGGGATGGGACACCACGACAGCCGGGCGGCGGTCGCCGGTGTAGTCGTCCGGCAGGTAGAGGTTTCCGGCGAGTTCCAGGCCATACCACCCCGTCGCCGGCGATCTCACCCTGGACTGGGAGATGCTCGCCAGCACGGCCGACCCCGACCAGCAGCTCATGGTCATGACCGCCGAACCGGGAACTCCCTCCCAGCAGGCCCTGGGCTTCCTGACTTCATGGACGCAGTCCACCCACTCCAAGACAGCCCCTGGCAACACGCACTGACCTGCCCGGCAGCGGACCTCGAACGCTCGGCGCCGGTCGAGCCGATGATGGCGAACTGCTGCGGGCTGCAGGCCGACGCGTATCCGGTCAGCCCGACCGCTCCTTTCTCGACCGCACCTGATCTGCTGATTCCACGTGACCCAGGACGTTCGGTGGAGGTTCTCCCGGTCCCGTACGCGAAGTGTCGCTGTGACCGGCGCAGCACTGCGTTCAGTACTGTTCGGTCTCCACGAAACCCGTGTCCCCGTCGTCGGTGCCGAACGTGTCCGCAGCGGCGGTCGGGTTGAATCCGGGCGGGCTGTCCCTGAGACCGAGGCCCATGCCGGCGAGCTTTTCCTTGACCTCGTCGATGGACTTCGCACCGAAGTTGCGGATGTCGAGGAGGTCGGCCTCGGAGCGGGCTACGAGCTCACCCACGGAGTGGACGCCCTCGCGCTTGAGGCAGTTGTACGAACGGACGGTGAGGTCGAGCTCCTCGATCGGCATCACCAGATCGGCGGCCAGGGCGGCGTCCACCGGGGACGGGCCCATGTCGATGCCCTCGGCGTCGATGTTCAGCTCGCGGGCGAGACCGAACAGTTCGACCAGGGTCTTGCCGGCCGACGCCATGGCGTCGCGCGGACGCATGGCCTGCTTGGTCTCGACGTCGACGATCAGCTTGTCGAAGTCGGTGCGCTGCTCGACACGGGTCGCCTCGACCTTGTACGTGACCTT
>NZ_JBEOWS010000613.1:0-2601 GCF_040296125.1 Streptomyces sp. NPDC002265
ACCGTCCAGGTCCGGCCCCCGTACCGCCCGTCCCGCTTTTCGGGGGGGGGGGCGGGCGGTACGGGGGCCGCGCGGCGCCGTGCGGGTCAGTCCCGGCGGGCCACCAGACGGTAGGCGTTGGACAGACCCAGGCGGTGCGACAGCGGGCGGACCGCGAACCGGTCCAGCAGCGTACCCAGGACGAGCGCCGGGATTCCCGCGATCAGCAGCGCCACCCGCCCGGCCCGGCGCAGCGCGCCCGGCGGCCGCGGCAGCCAGGGCGCGTCCTCGCGCGGAGCGGCCTGGTCCAACGCCAGCCACACGGCAGCCAGCAGGTCCACCGGGTCGTGCGGCTCGGCGTGCTGCTCCGCCACCACCGTGAACCCCAGGTCCGTCAGCCGGCGGCGCAGATTGGCGACCGGCACGAAGTGCAGGTGCTGCGGCTGGAGCCAGGGCAGCCACCAGCGGCCCAGGAGCCGGGCGTAGCGGCTCTCGGGGTCCGGGACCTCGATCAGCAGATGGCCGCCGGGCCGCACCGCCCGCCACGCGGCCCGCAGTTCCCGCTCGGGGTCGGTGCTGTGCTCCAGGTAGTGGAACATGCTCACCACGTCGTAGCGGCCGTCGAGTCGCGGTGCCAGGTCGGGGAAGGCGCCGCGGTAGCCGTGCGCCACGCGGCCCTCGGCGGTGGCGAGTTCGACGCCGTCGGTGAAGTCCAGCCCGTCGAACTCCGTGCCGGGCAGCACCTCCCGGGCGGTCGCGCAGAAGTGGCCGTGCCCGGTGCCGACGTCGAGCCAGGTCTTCGGGGCGGGGTCGTACGGCAGCATCGACTCGGCGCGGCCCCGGTACATCCCGGTGCGGCCGCCGAAGGTGTCGCCGAGCTTCTTCTCGCCGAGGCCGTCGTAGAAGTCGCGGTAGTAGAACTCCAGCCCCGCCTCGCTCAGCCGGGGGTTCTGGAAGACGTGCCCGCAGGCCTCGCACCGGTCGAGGACGAACCGGCCCGGCTTGTGCTGGAGCAGGTCGGTGGTGCGCAGCCGGGTGGTCAGCCGCCCGGCGCCGCACCAGGGGCAGGTGGTGCGCGGCGGCTCGAAGAGCCGCTCCGGGCCCTCGGCCAGCTCGGCCAGGTAGCCGGGGCGCAGCGCCGCCACCCGCTCGGCCCGGCCCGGCTCCTCGGCGGCCGCTCCGGCCGGCTGCTCGGTCTGCTCACTCATCGGGGCTCTCCTTCGTGGATGCCCCGGCCTTCAGGCCGGGGAGGAATCGAAGCTCCCGCGGAGCGGGGCAGGGAGAGCTGGTTCGCCTCCAGGACGGACCGCGTCTGCCCCCAACTACGCGCGCTCCGCCGCGAATTGACGGGGTACTGTGTGAGTTGTGAGAGCGACCCCTGTGAAGCGGGCGTTCAAGTACCGCTTCTGTCCGACCGATGCGCAGGCGGCGGAGCTGTCGCGTACGTTCGGCTGCGTGCGGAAGGTCTACAACCTGGCTCTTGCCGCTCGCACCGAGGCGTGGACGCGGCAGGAGCGGGTGAACTACGACCAAACGTCGGCGATGCTGACGGCCTGGAAGAAGACGGAGGAACTCGCCTACCTGTGCGATGTCTCCTCGGTCCCGCTGCAGCAGGCCCTGCGGCATCTGCAGACGGCGTTCACGAACTTCTTCGGCAAACGCGCCGGGTATCCGCGCTTCAAGTCGCGGAAGAGGTCGCGCAGGTCGGCGGAGTACACCGCGAGCGCGTTCCGGTTCCGGGGCGGCTGGCTGACCCTGGCGAAGATGACGGAACCGCTCGACATCGTGTGGTCGCGTCCGCTGCCCGAGGGCGCGTTGCCGTCCACGGTGACCGTGTCGCAGGACGCGGCCGGACGCTGGTTTGTGTCCCTGCTGTGTGAGGACCCCTCCGTCCAGCCGCTGGCCGCCGCCGACACGGCCGTCGGCATCGACGTCGGGCTCGACCATCTGCTGACCCTCTCGACCGGCGAGAAGGTCGCCAACCCCCGGCACGAGCGTCGCGACCGCGCCCGTCTCGCCCAGGCCCAGCGGAGGCTTGCCCGCAAGGCCCTGGGTGACGGAGCGAACCGGGCCAAGGCCCGCCGGAAGGTCGCCAAGGTCTACGCCCGCATCACTGACCGCAGGCGTGATCATCTGCACAAGCTCACCACTCGGCTCGTTCGTGAAAATCAAACGATCGTGATCGAGGACCTCGCGGTGCGGAACATGGTGAAGAATGCTGGCCTGGCCCGCGCGATCAGCGATGCGGCGTGGTGGGAGTTTCGGGGCATGCTGGAGTACAAGGCCCGGTGGTACGGCCGCGAAGTGATCGTGATCGACCGCTGGTTCCCCTCCTCCAAGCTGTGCTCCGCATGCGGTGCTTTGCAGGACAAGATGCCGCTGAACGTCCGCGAGTGGACGTGTGACTGCGGGACGACCCACGACCGGGACGTGAACGCGGCGAAGAACATCCTGGCCGTCGGGCTGACGGCGTCTGTCTGTGGAGCTGGTGTAAGACCTCAACGGAGTACTCCGGGCAGGCAGTCGGCGATGAAGCAGAAACCCCAACGGCGCGAGCCGTAGGAATCCCCCTCCTTCAGGAGGGGGAGGAAGTCAACGGCTCTCCCTGGCGAGTTGTTCGAG
>NZ_JBEOWS010000614.1:0-2601 GCF_040296125.1 Streptomyces sp. NPDC002265
CGCCCAGCAGCGCGTCCCGCAGGTCGTGCCGCAGCGGTACGCCGGAGCGGTCGTCGACCTTGGCGAGCACCAGCGCGGCCACCGGCAGCAGCAGCCCCTGCCAGGCGTGGTCGTTCTGGCAGGCCAACCACTGGTACTGAGCCGACTTTTCCGCTCGGGAGCGGACACGCAGCCCCCGCAAAGCGCCCTCGCCGTCCATCGGTGAGGGGCTTCGGCTGTATGCATCCGCGGGACCCTGCGGTGTACGTCGGTGCCGAAGGCGCGAGGGAAGCCGGTGGGGAGCCGACGCACGCCCGGGAGCCGAAGCGAGTACGCCGAAACGAGGGCATGTACACGCTGGAGACCCTGGCGTTGATCACCGCCACCGCCATCGGCACAGACCTCATCCCGAGACGTCACAACCGAACACGACCGGCGCGGTCGGGCAGGTACAGCCGGAGCGCTCTGGGGGCGATGGATCCTGAGCCGGGAGCGGCGCCGGTCGCGCGAGCATGAGCTCGGCTGCTGTCCTGCGCCCAGGCACTGGCGCTTCCGACCATGGCTGTCATGGGGCTGCCGCTGCGGGTGCTTCCCACCCGCATCGTCGGCACCGGCATGGGCCTGCTCAACCTTGGCGGCTAACTCGCGGGAGCCATCACCCCGCTGGTCATGGGCTTCCTCGTCGACCGTTTCTCCTGCACGGTCACCTTCGGCTTCATGCCGGTCGGCGTCGTGGCCTCGATCACGGGCGCGCTCCGGGTGCCGCAAACCACCGACCGATTCGCTCGCTCGGCCCCGGCAGAACTACGCCAAGCAGCATGAGCACCAAGAACTCAACACGGTGACGCCGCCTGCGCGCCCCTCGCACCGCGCTGCGGCCCTTCGCCGTCGTCTGCCCCGTCCGCACAGCGCACAGCAAGCGCCAACCAACGGCATTACGCGCAGGTGACCATCAGTCAGCAGCGCGAGCAGATCGACCACCCCGAAATGCCGAAGTCAGTGCGCGGGCCGGGTGGTTGCGGCAGAGGTCGATCCAGTTGCGGTTCCCGTTGCAGTCGCCTGCGTTCACGCCCGCCCAGAGCTCTGGGCCCAGATCGCTCGGCTCCGGCCTCCCGGAGCAACCGAGCGGCCGTGTCCGTGGTGCGCTCCGGGTAGGTCACTGTCGGTGACGGGACCGTTTTGCCGGTGGTTCACCGTCCTGTCCTCAGCCGGGTGGCCGCGAGGTCGGTCGCGGTCGCGAGCGTCGTGCGGCCGGCACGATCGGCGTCGGTCAGGATCTCGGTGAGCGTGGTGCCGATCCCGTGCACCCGGTCGATCGCCTCGCCGTGCCCGATGCCCTCGACCTCACGGGCCAGCGCGTAGATCACGCCGCCGGCGTTGGCCACGAAATCGGGCGCCCAGAGGATGTCCCGCTGCCGAAGCACATCGACGACGTCGTCGGTGACGAGCTGGTTGTTCGCCGGTCCGACGATCGCCGCGCAGCGCAGCCGGAAGGCCACATCGTGGTCGAGGATTTGGCCGACCGCGGCCGGGACGAGGATCTCGCTGTCGGTGGTGATCGCCTCTGCGGGGTCGACCCATGCCGCGCCGAGTTCCTTGACCAGCACCCTTTTTCGATCATCCACATCGGACAGCGTCAGCTCGGCGCCCTGCTCGGCGAGGCTGCGCGCCAGTCGCTCGCCCACCGCGCCGAGCCCGCTGACGACAACGCGGCGCCCCGCAAGCGACGGAGTGCCGAAGCGGTGCAGCGACACCGCGCGCAACGCGGCCAGCACCCCGATCGCGGTCGGTGCGGCAGGGGATCCGGAGCCGCCGTGGGATGCGGGGAGGCAGAAGACGTGCGGGGTGCGTTCCCGCACCACGATCATGTCCTCGGCGCAGGTGCCGACGTCGGGTCCCGTGCTGTAGCGGCCGCCGAACTCCGCGACCAGGTCACCGACGTCGAGGAATACCGAACGACGGTCGATGCGTGCGGGATCGGCGTCCTCGTCCAGCACGATCACGGTCTTGCCGCCGCCGTAGGCAAGGCCGGCGGCGGCGCATTTGTGGCTCATCGCCTCCGACAGCCGCATAGCGTCCGCCAGGCCGTCCTGCCAGCAGCGGTAGGCCCGCATCCGGCATCCACCCACTGCGGGGCCGAGCGCCGTCGAGTGCACTGCGACCATGAGCGTCACGCCGGATCGGGCTCCACGGCGGATGACCAACCGCTCGTGCTCGAGCGAGACCTGCTTTGCTGCGACATCCTGCATCGGGGTGCCTTTCGGATCACGGTGGCCCCTTCACTCTTCCCGGGGGATTGGCCGCAGCATCCGGGCCGCCACCCATGCGCTGCATCGTCGGGAGCGCACAACGCTGCGTCAGAACTTGTGCGGACCACACGATCCGCGCCCGCAGGGGTTGCACTCCACGACCTCGTCGGCAGCTCCAAGGACGGGTTCTCGGGGTGGCATCCGGCGAAGATGACGCCAAGGAGCCCGAGGGGCCGTGCTGTTGACGTGGCCGGCCCTTGACGTGCTCCCTGGCCTAGAGTCCAGGGATTCCGGCCTGGGTCGTCTGACCCTTCCGGGGGCTTCCTGCTTCAACGCGCTGTGCGGGCACGTGTGCCCGTCTTACCGGCGCTCC
>NZ_JBEOWS010000615.1:0-2579 GCF_040296125.1 Streptomyces sp. NPDC002265
CGGCCCGCCCCCCCCCCCCACCCCCAACCCACGCCGGCAGCCACCCAGACCCGTGGTACGGGTCTCGGAGGCTCCCTGCGTGTACTGCTTCGGGGGCTACTTCACGACGGCACCGAAGCGGACGCCGGCGGGCGGCAGGCCTCCGGTGCCGGGGGCGTACGTGGTGACCGCGCCCACGGTGCCGCCGGTCACGTTGGACCAGGGCAGCACGTGCACCGCGCCGTACGTCGACGGGCCGTAGGGCATACCGACGTACAGGTTCGTACCGGTCGCGTTGAGGCTGATGCCGAGCTGCTGGTTGGCCGCCGGGGTGCCCGGCAGGCCGACGTTGCCCGCCTGGATCCAGAAGTCGGAGTCGCCCGGAGCGCCCAGCAGCGAGAAGGTCTGGATCGCGCCGGCCTTGGCAGCAGTGCCGACCGCCTCACCCGGCATGCCGACCGCGAGCTTCATCGTGGCGGCGGTGCCCACCGAGCGCGGCGCGGTGTTCGTGACCGCCACCCGCTCGCCGAAGCGGTCGCCCACCTCGGCGCCGCCGCTCACGCCGTCGACCTCCTGGTGGATGTCGCCGATCTGGCTGACCACGCCCGCGGCGGTGATCCGCAGGGTCACCACACGTCCCGCGTTCGCCTTGTCGACGTCGCTCACGGTCAGCGACTCGCCCGGCGAGCCCACCGCGAGGATCGAGTCGGTCGCGGCCGAGGCCCCGGCCGGACGGTACTCGGTCATCGACAGCGAGGAGCCGAACTGGTCGTTCGCCTCGGCCGCACCGGTGATCCCGTCGGTGTCCTGGTCGATGCCCGCCACCGGGGTCGGGATGCCGTCCGCGTTCAGCTTGTGGTCGAAGACGGCCAGTCCGCCGGAGGCCGCGAGCGTGCCGATGGCCTCGTTCGGGATGCCGACCGCGATGTGGTTGGCGTCGCCGGCGACCGAGGTGCCGAAGCGGTCGTCCGCCTCCGCCGTACCCGGCACGTCCGTCTTGTCCTGGTGGACGGCCACGTTGGTGGTGCCGCGCAGGTAGAAGATCTCGCCCGCCTTGGTCACCGTGCCGAGCGACTCGCCCGGCACGCCGATCACCAGCCACGCCTCACCCGCGGCGGTCGTGCCCGCGGCCAGCGAGTAGCCCATGTTGTCGCCGGTCTCGGGGGTCGAACTGGCGATCGCGCCGGAACCGGCGCCCTGCTCCAGGTGCAGCGCGGCCGGGCCCGTGCCGAAGCCGCCTGGGCCGCCGTACAGCACATCCACGAAACCGGCGTCCGCCACGCTGCCGACGTCCTCGTTCGGCGTGCCGACGACCAGGTCGGTGTAGCCGTCCTGGTTGTAGTCGACCGTCGCCATGGCCGTGCCGAAGCCGTCGCTGTTCTCGGCGCCGCCCGGCACCCAGTCCAGGTCCTGGGTGATCTCGGCGGTGCCCTTGCCCCCGCCGTACACGACCCGCACCAGGCCGGCCTTGGTGTGGGTGCCGACGGTCGCCTCCGGGTCGGCGATCGCGATGTCCTCGATGCCGTCGCCGTTGTAGTCGTTCACCCGGGTGGCGTTGACCTTGGACGCGACCCAGGAGCCGAGGTCGTCGACGCGGGTGGCGACGGCGCCGGTACGGGTCTCGGTGGCGTCGATTCCGTAGCAACCACCCTGCCAGGAGCGGCTGTTGATCGCGGCGAGCTGAGCCGTACCGCCGGAGACGCGGATCTGGGGGCCGCCGGTGTCGCCGGGGCAGACGGACACTCCGTCCTTGCCGGTGACGGTGGCGGTGGTGGCGTCGGAGGCGTCCACCGAGAAGGCGCCGGTGTGCAGGGCGAGGGGGGCCCACTCGTCCTTGGTGCGGCCGTAGCCGGCGACGCGCAGTTCCTCGCCGACGGTCGGCGCGGTGGTGGCCAGGGCGATCGGGGCGACACCGGTCGCCGGGCCGGAGAGGCGGGCCAGCACCAGGTCGCGGTCGGTGCGCGGGACCAGCTCGACCACGTTGCGGACCACACCGGCGGTCCCGGTCAGGTCGGTGCGGCCGATGGTCGCGGTGGTGGCGAGCTTCGGCGCGCCGGCCGGCACGGTCAGTCCGGCGGCGGGGTCGTCGACGAAGCAGCTGGCAGCGGTCAGCAGCCACTCGGGGTCGACGAGGACTCCGGAGCAGCCACGGGTGCCGTTACCGATGTCCAGGCGCGCGGTGTAGCCGTAGGTGGTTTCGGCGGCGGCCACGGCGGGGCCGCTGACGGCCTGCGCGGGCGCGGCGCACAGGGCGAGCGGCGCGGCGATCAGGGTCGCCGCCAGCGCGGCGAGCCGGACGGGTCTGGCGTGTGGGGTGAGCATGACGTCCTTGGGGCGAGAAGACGGAAAGGGAAGCAGGAAGAGGTCGGCCTGGAGCAATGGAGCCCGCCACGGCACGACTTGGGGCGCCCGGTCGGCAATGCGCCGCTCACGCAGCGAAATTCGCGATTACGGAGCGAACCCGGCTTCTTGTAACGGACTTTGACGGAGCGCTACTTGGCGGTTCTGATCTCCATGAGCATGAACTCGCGCCCCTGCTCGTCCGCGCTCTCGCCCACGGGCGTCCAGGTGTTCTTGGTGATGTCGAAGGACTTCTCCTC
>NZ_JBEOWS010000616.1:0-2575 GCF_040296125.1 Streptomyces sp. NPDC002265
TTCAGGATCTCGTCATGCATACGGAGATCACCGCGGACGGCTATCGGCCAAGTCTTACGGTCTACTACCACGACGCCGAAGACTGATCCGGGCTGCACCTGGACGCTTTGCGCCCGGTCAACTTCCTTATCGGGTCGATCACAGGAAGTCGGCAACGTTGGCCCACCGGCTGGTCTCGTTGGCCGACTGTCCGTTGCCAGTCGGCGTCGGTCGGCGCTGTCCGCACCTGTTGGTGTCAGCCGTTGGTGTCAGCAGGCCGACTCGGTGTTGTCGGTTGCCTCGGCCAGAATGCGCGGCATGAGCATCGAGATGCAGCTGCGCGCCATACCGGAGTCCGAGATTCGAGAGGACTGGGCATGGCTGGAGGAGTTCATGGGGGACGCCGGGGACTTCGATCGCTTCCAGGCCGAACGCCGGGACGGAATCGCCGAAGTCGTGGAGTACCACTTCCCCGCCCTCCATGAGGTCTACAGGGCGGCGTACACCCCGCAGGGCTCTCATCACTGGGAGCTTCCGGTCTTCGGAGGCGACCCTGTGTACCACGCCACCTACGCCCGGCCGCCGTTTCTGATACTTCGCCCCGTCCAGGTGCGTGAGGTGGCGGCCTTCCTGACGGCGGTCCACTTCGACGAACTTTGGGAGCCGGCCCGGTCGAAGGTCCTGCCTCCCTTCTCCGCCTTCGACGAGGTTGAGGTCAAGGGCTGGTTCCTCACCCACCACACCGCCCTGCGGGCCTTCTACAACCGGACCGTCCCCACGGGGCACGCCGTCATCAAGGCCTTCTGGTACTGAGCCGCAGTCTTCTCCTCGGCTCGCGGCTACCTCAGCCCACCACTTACCCAAGCTCCCACGATGTGCTCGCAGCCGGGAACGGCGCCCCCTCCATCCCGGTGACGGCCGATCCCCCGCCGGAGGCAGGAGTCCGCTTACGTCTTCACCACCCGCACCGGCCGCCCGCTCGTCAGTGACCGTCGCCGTTGATGTCAGATCTGGATGCCAGAAGGGGTCACTTACCGAAATTGGTAAGTGACCCCTTCTGAACTGGTGCCCCCGGCAGGATTCGAACCTGCGACACCCGCTTTAGGAGCGAGGTTGGGTGGTCACAGGCTTGACCTGCGGGTCACCGCCTTGGGCAGATTCGGCGGCGCGTCCCCCTGCGCACCCTGATTCCCCCTGAGTCCCCGCCCGTTCTGGCACGAGAGTGGCACGGGGATCTGCGCTGGTAACCCTCTCGACCTTGGGTTGGTGTGCTTTTCACTTCCCGCGACGGTCCACAGGTGTGCGTGCATGTCCGCCGCTGTTCGTCGGCGTTGTCATGCGCTTGGACACTCACTGTTGCGGCCCGTTGATTCCGCTCAGTCGGGCATACGGCGTTTACGACGGAGTCGCCAGGCGTGGATCTCGCCGTAGAGCACGGACGCAGCAAGTGCGAAGAGCATGGTCTCTATGGCCGCTGGCCACGGTTCAGACATCCACCGGTGACCTAGGACCGTCCATCCAGCGAGGAGCGGCACGGCGAGGAGGTAGCCGCGCAGACGCTCACGCAGCCGACGCGCATCGTGCCGTGGTTCAACTGCCATGATGGCCCTGTGTCATCGCGGGATGGTGCCTGATCACACGCGTATGCTGCTTACCTTTGCCCGGTAGGTCAATACTCCAGCAGGGACTCGGTGTTGGATCATGCATCGGCCAGTTCTTCTGGAAGTGGTGCAGTCAGTCTTCCACCCGGGCCGATGCTCAAGCGTGCCGTTCTGGTCTGCGCTGATCTGCCGGGTAGCTGTCATCGTCTGTCAACGCTGGTCCACCTCGGACGGCCCGGAGACGGCCCGCCGGCGCTTCTTCGGCCGTGGATGCGCGTGCTCCCACTCGATGAGTGCTGTCTCGGCCAGGACGAAGATTGCCGCACAGATCGCGAAGACACGCTTCCAGCCTTGGTCGGTGATCGTCGCCACGCTGAAGTAGATGAACAGCACCAGGTTGATGATCCGGATCCCCCACGCCGGTCCGAAAAGACGCTTCGCGCCGCGAAACAGCGCGCTGATGATCGAGTACACGTGTTGGTCCCCCATGGTGAGGGCTTGGTGATCCAAGCGGACGGGAGTGTACCCACGGGGCGTGAGCGGCTTTGGGCTGGAGTCTCCATGACTGCGGCAAGCCACGGGGCGCCGTCCATGGGTTGGAACAACGCCCGTGCCTGCCACAGACTTGAAGGTCTGGCCTCATCCTTATCAGGTCGATCATCGGAGACCGTCGACGTCGCTCAGCCGGTCCTATGCCTCGGCCGATCGTCCACTGGGGTGCTGCGTGGACCGCTGTTGTTCGTGCTTGTTGGTGTCAGTCGCTGGTGTCAGCCGTCGCACGTGGTCTTGACAAGGGCTGCCCTCGCCCTACAGCACCAGTTTGCAAGATCGCGTATGCGCACCCATCCCCTTCTCAAAGTCTGGCGTGGCCGCGTGGTCTACAGTCCCTGCCCATGACTCATATAGGCAGCATGCTTGACCTCGCAAGCCGTCGACGCGGTAGAGGCTTCCACTTCTACTACTTTGGCGGATCGGGTTGGGTGGTGGGACTGCTC
>NZ_JBEOWS010000617.1:0-2572 GCF_040296125.1 Streptomyces sp. NPDC002265
CCGATCTCCGGGATGGACCGGCGGCGGCCGACGCGCCGCTGCCGCGCCGGTCGTGCATGTGGGGTGAACATGGCGACAGCCTCCCGACGTACGCACGCGTCGACGGTTACCACGAGCGGCGTTGCACTCACCGGACGTACGAATCCATCCGAGCGGGTGAGCGCGGCTCGCGCGACTGTGCGAATCCTCTTCGGAGGTGCCGACCGGGGCCGAGCCGTACGACCTTCCGGGCCGCCTCGTGGACCCGACCTGATCGGGCACAGAATGTCGGGTCCGACATGGTGGGCGCTGCCTAGCGTGGTGATCGTCAAGGAAGGAACCGTGCATGCTGGAGCGGCTGAACCAGGCCATGGAGCACATCGAGCGCCATCTCGACCAGGTCATCGAGGTGGACGAGCTGGCGCGCATCGCGGCCACCTCGGAGTACCACCTGCGCCGGATGTTCTCCGCGCTCGCGGGCATGCCGCTGTCGGAGTACGTCCGGCGCCGCCGGCTGACCCTCGCGGGCGCCGAAGTGCTCGCGGGTCGCGAGACGTTGCTGGAGATCGCGGTGCGCTACGGCTACGGCTCCGGTGAGTCGTTCGCGCGGGCGTTCCGTGCCATGCACGGCATCGGACCGGGCGAGGCCCGCCGCACCGGCGCCGCGCTCAGCTCGCAGTCCCGGATGGCCTTCCGCCTCACCATCGAAGGGAACAGCAGTATGCGATACCGCGTCGTGGACAAGGCGGACTTCACCGTCGTCGGTCTCAAGGCCCGGGTGCCGCTGGTGCATTCGGGGCCCAACCAGGCGATCATGGACTTTGTCCGCGGGATCGATCCGCGGCTCCTGGAGCGTCTGGAGAAGTTGTCGGACCAGGAGCCGTCCGGCATCGTCGCGGTCTGCGACGACCTGGATCCCAGTCGTGCCGAGGGCACCGAACTCGACTACTACCAGGGCGTGATCACCGCTGCGGACGCGCCCGCGGGATCGACCGTGTTGGGCGTTCCGGCCGGCACCTGGGCGGTCTTCACCACTTCCGGGCCGGCACCGCAGGCCATCCAGGAGCTGTGGCGGGACGTGTTCACGCAGTGGTTCCCCTCGAACCCGTACCGCAGCCGGCCCGGCCCCGAGATCCTGCGTATGCGCCTGTCCCCGGACAAGACGGAGGCCGATGCCGAGCTGTGGCTCCCTGTGGAGGCCGACCGGGCCTGAGCACTTCGGCAAGCCGTCCGAGGCGGGTGTCCGAGGCGGACGTCCGAGGTGCCTGAGGTTGCCGCCTGCACCAGGCTTTCCCGGGGAGGGTCACTCACCCGTCCGGACCTGTCGGGCTGGGCGCGCGGTGCGGTCGGCAGGACGCTGGGAGCCAGAGCCGTGAGCGGGCGGAGCGGGATCCGGCCGTGCCGCACCCACGTCGAGCGGGGGAGCGGCCGGGCCCGCGCGTCGGGCTTCGCGACGGCCGGACGCCTGCCGCGCCGGGTGTCCTCGGCCCGGGGTGCCTCGGCCGGAGGCGCCTGCCACGCGGACCGTCCTCCAGGAGCGTGATTATGGCCCGGAACCGCCGTCTGATCATGAACTCGCCGTCCGAGGTCTGGCGCCTGCTGTCCGACGGCCACCGTTACGGGGAGTGGGTGACGGGAACCCAGCAGGTCCTCGCCGCGGACCCGCAGTGGCCCGAAGTCGGCGCCCGGTTGAAGGTCCGCGTCGGCGTCGGACCAGTGACCCTCGACGACACCTGCGTCGTCCGTATCTGCGAACCGCAGCGTCGCCTGGAACTGGAGGCGAAGGCGGACCCCTTCGGTGCCGCCCGTATCGCCATGGAACTGCTTCCCTGGGGCGAGCACACCCTCCTCACCCTCGACTGGCACCCCCTGCGGGGTCCCGGCACCCGGATGCACGGACTGCCGGTCGACTACATCGTCGCCGTCCGCAACGGCATGATGCTCACAAAACTGGCCCGGATCGCGGTGCGCGAGCACGCGGAGCACGCAGAACACGCCGGGCGCTGACCGATCCCGGGTGAGGCGGGGAAAGGGCGCTGTCACGGCCCGTACCGCCTCACCCGGTTTCGTTCAATTTTGAGCCGTTTCATATCGTTCTCGGTCGTTCTCGGGACATACGGCTCATAACTCGCGGGTTTGGCCGCGGATGCGGGATCATGGCCGGATACCGCCTTCGAAGGAGTGGGCATGCGACGAAACCGACTGCTCACCGTGGTCGCGGCAGTGTGCGCGACGTCGGCACTCGGCCTCACGGCCCCGCAGACCGCCGCGGCAGACCCCGGTCCGACCGCTTGCTCCGACACGCCGTCGGACCTGCGCCCCACACTCGTCTACGGCGACACGGGCGAGGCGGTCAGGCAGGCACAGTGCCTCAGCAACATGTGGGGCGGTGAGCCGCCCAAACTCACTCTCGACGGGGTCTACGGCATCGTCATGCTGAAGAAGATCGAGTGGATCCAGGTCTGCCACGGCCTGCAGCAGAGCGGTGTCATCGAGGACCGCACCTGGCAGGTGCTCTACCACCCGGCCCTGGACTGCTACCTGCCCTACCCGGGCTGAGCCGTGCGTCGGCCCTCCCGTCCGGGCCCGCGCC
>NZ_JBEOWS010000618.1:0-2547 GCF_040296125.1 Streptomyces sp. NPDC002265
GGAACAGCCTTCCCACACACGCAGTGACACCAGCCATGGCCACGCCCACCACTCACCAGCCAGCCCTCACGCACACCAAAAGAAACGACCTCTTAGGAGCGAGGTTGGTCGATCCTGCGCGTGAACTGCGAATTCCTGCCTCCTGCTAAGTCCGGTCGAACTCCCCCTGCGGACCCTGGTTCCCCGTGAGTCCCCGTCCGTTCTGGCACGACAGTGGCGCGATTCGAGGACCGTTTGTTCGCCTCAGGCAGTCCGATGCCGGCCCCGACTTCATCGCGGCTCGTGTGAGGACGAGCGGTGTACTCATGGGAGCCACGCTGCCTCCGACTGCCCGAAGAGCTCAGAGGGTGGGGCGAGCAGCACAGTGCGAAGCTCCGTGTCCATCCACCCGGGATCGATGGGCACGCCCATGGTGCGTTCCATGAGCGCGAAGGACTCGGCGCACAGGGTCCCCATGTGGAAGGCGACCCCTTCTGCCCAGGCGGGGACCTCCGGTTCCGGGTCGATCCACGCCGCGTCCTCCAGCCCGAAGGGGTCGAACATGCCGTCTACGTGGCCATCAAGGGCATGCATGACCTGGTATCGGGCGTTCACGTCGCGGTAGACGCTGAAGAACTCGCCTCCATCCGCGGACGCTCGCCGGGCGATCTCCGGGATGCAGCCGTAGTAACCCCCTTCGATGGCGATGACGCGTTGGTCGACGGTGACCACGCGAAGCAGCTCGTAGTCCTCATAGAGGTGAGCTGCCCGCTCGTCGGCGGCCTCGGCGAAGGCCATCAGCCGCGACGCTCCCGGATCGCCACCGAACGCCCGGATCACCTCGTCCTCCGTTGTTCCTGCAATCACGGAGAAGGTGTATGCGCCGGGCTCATCGGCATCGGCCCACGCGTATCGGGCGACGAGGTCTTCCCACCTTGCGGCGTCTGTGCGCTTCGGGCTCCGAGCCACGTCAGGAGTCATGGTGCCGCACCCTACAGAGCAGGCGATGTAGAGACTTTGGCCGGGAGTTTCAATGACCCAGTCAAGCGCCGCTGCCTGAGGCTTGGAGCTGGTCTGGAAGATCGGGTAGCCGCGCTGGATCTGACCTGACAAGGCGCTGACCTGCAAGTCTCCGGGCGATCCGCCTGTGTTTCCCACTGTTCCCCGCCTGCGGCCGTCCGATCGGGCACACAGGGGGCACGCGTGGTCTTCTCCCGGCATCCCAGGCTGCGGATGTGATTCCTACTCTTGGCGCTCACGAGGTCGGCGGAGTCTCACGAGCCCAGTCGAAGGGCATCGGCGCGCCCTGCGGGATCACCCAAGGGCGGGGATAGCGAGCCTGACAACCGGTGCAGCGCGCGACGAACGGACCGACCTCGGGGTTCGTGAGAACGCTGTAGTGGCTGGAGGGCTGCGCCGGGAGCATGTGCCCGTTCGCCGTCGTCTCCAAGCCGGGCCACTCTGGCGAGCATTGGCACGGTCGGTCTACCGCGAACGGGTCGCTGTCGGGTGTCTTAGCCGTGCTCTTGAAGAGCTTGGCAAAGTTCTCGCGTATCGACATGGCGGCGGCCTTCCCTTCACTGCGCCCGACTCTCGGGCCCCAGACAGTAACCGAGGCTGGCGGCGTCTCAAGGACCGAGTTGGGTCGGCAGGCGCCGTCCATCGGCTGAGGGACGGCGCCCGCACTGAACACAGAGTTTGAGATCTGGCCTCATCCTTGTCAGGTCGATCACAGGGGACCGTCGACGTCGGTCAACCGGTCCTACGCCTCGGCCGATCGTCCACTGAGATCCGGCGCCGATCGCTGCTGTTCGCGCTTGTTGGTGTCAGCCGCTGGTATCAGCCTTCGCACGCAGCCTTGACGGGTGAGTCGCCTCTACTCCTCGACTCGAAGAACCACGTCGGCAGCACGCGCGTACCCCTTCGGATCATCGACTGCCACCCGCACCGACCACCGTTGCGGTCCTCCGATGTACTTGACGAATCGGCACTCTCCCAGCACGTCACCGATCACGAAGCGCCGGTCTGCCAAGTAGAGCGACCCGTCGAAGACCGTGGTGAATGACGGATCGGCGGCGACACCCTGACCGTGGTCTCGGAACAACCGCACCTTGATCAGAACCGTCTGTGCTTGTACACGGACAATGACGTGAGTGTCGGAGGATGCAGCGGGAGCGCCCCCCAACTCCAGGTCATCGCGAATCCAGTCCGGGGACCCCAAAGCCATGACCGGATTGTTGACGTACAAGTCGACTCCGGCCATCTGCACAGGTGTCACCCTCCTGTCAGCCTTGGGGTTGCCAAGGTACTGGCATACACCCGGCATCCAACCTGCACCCCCACTACCTATCCCCAGCTCCCATCCCGTCTGCCGTCGGCCCACACACCGTGGAGCGGGCGTGGTTCATGGCGTCCAGGTGGAGCGCGCCGCTGTACGAACGACTGTGAGGATTGATCGCGGCACCGCTCGGTGTGAACCGCACCGGTTCGAATGGAGACTCGATTCTCTGAGAGGATTGAGTCATGGCACGTCCCTCCCCTTACCCCGCTGAGCTGCGGCGTCGTGCG
>NZ_JBEOWS010000619.1:0-2539 GCF_040296125.1 Streptomyces sp. NPDC002265
GCCGGCGAGTGCCGCGATGACCACGACCAGGAACGTGGCCGGCACCGAGATGAGCACCGTGTTCCACAGCGACTGCGTCATGCCGGAGTTCTTCAACAGCGCCGTGTAGTTGTCGAAGGACAGCTGGCCGGGGCTGGAGAACACGGTCCACCAGCCGCCCTTCGCGGTGTCCTGGGCCGAGCGCAGGGAGGACGCCAGGAGTCCCGCGAGCGGGGTGAGCCAGACCAGGCCGGTCACCACCAGGAAGGCCTGCACCAGGCTGTTGCCCAGGCCGCGCCGGATCGCGTTCATCGCTGACTCCTTCGGAAGCGGCGGACGTTCAAGGCCATGGCCGGGATGACCAGCAGCAGCAGGAGCACGCCCAGCGCGCTTCCCAGGCCCTGGTTGTTGCCGCCGCCGAACGACACCAGCCACATCTGGGTGGCCAGGACGGTCGCGTCCTGCTGCACCGGGCCCGGCGCGATGATGTAGACGAGGTCGAAGACCTTCATCACGTTGATGACCAGGGTCACGAAGACCACGGTCAGCACGGGGGCCAGCAGCGGCACCGTGATCCGCCGGAAGATCTGCCACTCGTTGGCGCCGTCGATCCGTGCCGCCTCCAGCGCGTCGCGCGGCAGGGCGGCGAGCCCGGCTCCGATCAGGACCATGGCGAAGCCGGTCCAGATCCACAGGTAGGCACCGATGATTGCCGGGGTGACGAGGGCCGGGCCGAGCCAGGACACGCCCTGGTAGGGCTGGGCGAAGTTCGAGGCGGGAAGCTTGATCGTGTAGTCGGCGGACTTCAGACCGGAGAAGCGGTAGGAACCGTCGGCGGCCGTGGTCGTGCTCGCGCTGACCGTGCCGTCGGTGTCGACCGCCTCGACCCGCATCCCGGGCAGACCGCTCTCCTTGCGGTCGACCTCGCCCTGTCGGCCTCCCCCGCCGGGGGTGAAGTCCAGGTAGACGACTCCGCCGACCTCGCCGGCCGCGACCGGGCGCCGGGCGGCCGGGTAGGCGGGCCGTGCGGCGGCGGGCACGTCGGCGGGGGCGACGCCGACCATCCCGAAGTCCACCGACGTGCCGGGCGGCACCTGGCGGCTGCTCCGGTAGGAGCCGTCGGGGCTCGCGGTCAGGCCGTGGCCGTCGCGGGCCCGGGCGGTCGGGTAGGCGGAGGTGCCTTTGAACGCGTCGTGGACGCCGACGACGGCGGCGTTGAGCACACCTTTGGAGGGGTCCTCGTCATAGGCGAGCCGGAAGATGATCCCGGCGGCCAGGAACGAGACGGCCATCGGCATGAACAGCAGCAGCTTGAACGCGGTCGCCCAGCGGACCTTCTCCACCAGGACGGCCAGGACGAGGCCGAGACCGGTCAGCAGGGTGGGCGCGACGACGACCCAGACGGCCGTGTTGCGTACGGCCGTGAGGGTGGCCGGGTCGCGGAACATCTCGGTGTAGTTGCCCGCGCCGACGAAGCGGGTGCCGGAGGCGTCGAAGAAGCTGCGGCCGACGGAGAACAGCACGGGATAGACGACGAGGGCGCCGAGCAGGAGCAGCGCCGGGAAGACGAACAGGAGGGCGCCCAGGCGTGCCCGCCGCCGGGAGCGGCGGGCACGTTCGGCGGCTGCGGCGGCCGATGGGCCCACCGTCTCCTCGACCAGGGTGGAGGTCATGGTCCGTCAGCCCTGGTAGGCCTTGGCCGCGGCGGCTTCCAGCTGGGCCGCGGTGCCCTTGGGGTCGGACGGGTCGCGCAGGAAGTCCTGCAGGAGCTTCCACTCGCCGGCGCCCTTGGTGCCGCCGAAGGCCGCGGGGGCCTGGTCGGACATGTCGAAGCGGACCGAGTCGCCGGCGTCGACGAGGGACTTGGCGGTGGCGCGGGTGACGTCGTCCGCGTAGGAGTCGAGGGGGAGGTTCTTGTTCGGGGACAGGTAGCCGCCCGCCTTCGCCCAGACGGCCGAAGCCTCGGGGGTGGCCAGGTATTCGAGGAGCTTCATGCCGGCCTTGGCGTTCTTGCCGTCCTTGAGGACGACCGCGGCGTCGCCGCCGCTGACGACCGGGGCGGTGCCGCTGCCGACCGGGGGGAAGGGGAAGAAGTCGGCGTCCTTGCCGATGGTCTTGTTGAACTGGTCGTGGGCGACTCCGGCGACGAAGTCGCCCTCGTAGACCATGCCGGCGTCCGGCTTGGGGCCGAAGACCTTCTCCACCGAGCCGGGGAAGTCGGTGTTGAGGGCCTCCTTCTGGCCGCCGGCGACGAGTTCCTTGTCCTTGAAGAGCTCGCCGAGGGTGCCGAGGGCGCTGACCACGGAGGCGTCGGTCCACTTGAGCTTGTGGGCGGCGAGGGCGTCGTACTTCTCGGGGCCGGCCTGGGAGAGGTAGATGTTCTCGAACCAGTCGGTGAGGGTCCAGCCGTCCTGTCCGGCGACCGAGAAGGCGGACAGGCCGGAGTCGGAGATCGTGTGCCCGGTCTTGAGCATGTCGTCGTACGAGGCGGGGGGCTTGACGCCGGCCTGGGTGAAGGCCTCGGGGCTGTACCAGACGGTCGACTTGTGGGCGGCCTTGA
>NZ_JBEOWS010000620.1:0-2524 GCF_040296125.1 Streptomyces sp. NPDC002265
CACGCCGCACAAGTCTCCCGCGGCCCGGCCGCGCCTGAAGCGCGGTACGCACACGTGCCTTCATCACAGTCCTGATCCACAGCCTTCGTCGTCGGCTCCGGAAAACCCCGGAACACGGAATGAAAGGCGGGCTTCAAGGCCGCATCCAGCAGCGGAGAAACGCTGGAGGACGTACGGAAAGATAATTCTCGACACAACGAAGCTACAGCCTGTAAACGAATATCCACGAGCTCACCCCCACCCCTGGAAGCCTCGGCACCCCGCCTCGGATAACCGCCAAAAGCCCCGTCTGCCCGCTTTTCCACAGGATGGGACAAGGGATCGAAGAGGCACGAAGCCGCACGGGTCGATGGACCGCGAAAGCGCCTGTGCACCCCGGACGGGAAAACTTTGACCGCGCCATGAAATCTCAAGATCCAAATTTTGTCCAGCCATCGCGCTCTGCACATAAGCGGCATAGACCCAACCCAGAACGTGATGTGCGTCACTTCATCGCGAACACCTCGTACACTTTATGCAGTCAGAACGCGAGCACTGCGCCATGGACCAGTAATGGGCGATCCGGTCCGCCGGTAATCGATGACATCGGCACCTGTTTCGAGAGGAACGAACTGTGATCCTCTTGCGGGGCTCACCCCTTTCGCGTGTGCCTTTTGGTCCCCCTCAAGAGGTCGGGGAGGACGCCGATCCTTCGTGGCTCTGCCCCATCCCCTCGAGGGGATGGGGCAGAGCAGGTGTCAGCAGTGGCCGTGGCCGGTTTCTCCAGCGCGACACCGAAGGGATCGCCCTCGTCAGAGAGTGATCATCACGGTGCCGCCGTTGAAGTAGGTGCCCATGTTCGTGCGGACGGCGACCTTGCCGTCGGCGATCGTGTGGACGAACATGTCGGCCTTGCCGTCTCCGGTGGAATCGCCGAAGCGGAGGCGGCCCATGTCGGCTCCGGTGACGAATCGGCCCCAGCCGGCGCTCCAGTGGGTACCGCCGTCGAAGTAGGTACCCATGTTCGTGCGGACGGCGATGTTGCCGTCGGTCCCATGGACGATGAGGTCGGCCTTGCCGTCACCGGTGATGTCGGCGAAGTAGAGACGACCCAGGTCGGTACCCGTGACGAATCGGCCCCAGCCGGCGCTCCAGTGGGTACCGCCGTCGAAGTAGGTACCCATGTTCGTGCGGACGGCGATGTTGCCGTCGGTCCCATGGACGATGAGGTCGGCCTTGCCGTCACCGGTGATGTCGGCGAAGTAGAGACGACCCAGGTCGGTACCCGTGACGAATCGGCCCCAGCCGGCGCTCCAGTGGGTACCGCCGTCGAAGTAGGTGCCCATGTTCTTGCGAACGGCGATGTTGCCGTCGGTCCCGTGGACGATCAAGTCGTCCTTGCCGTCACCGGTGATGTCGGCGAAGTAGAGACGACCCTGGTCGGTACCCGTGAGGAAACGGCTCCAACCGGCGGACATGACAGTGCCGGCACCGAAGCTGCTGCCGAGGTTGCGATGGACGACGATGGAACCGTCGATGCGCTGCAGGATCAGATCGTCCTTGCCGTCACCGTCGATGTCCGCCGGCGTGATCTTCTCGCGGCTGAAGACTTCCTTCATCCAGCTGCCCAGATCGTCGACACGGGTGTCGACGGCACCGGTACGGGTTTCGGTGGGATCGATGCCGAGGCATCCGCCTTGCCAGGAGCGGGAGTTGACGGCGACGAGTTCGGTGGTGCCGTTGACGGTGCGCAGGGCGGGACCACCGGCGTCGCCCTTGCAGACGGTCGCGGTGTCGGAGCCGTCGAGGTCCACCGTCGTGTCCGTGGTGGAGGCGACGGTGAACGTGCCGGTGTGGAGCTTGTCGGGCACCCACTCGGTCTTGGTGCGTCCGAATCCGGCCAGCACCAGCTCCTCGCCCGCGGCGGCGGGCGTGGTCGCCAACGGCACGGGTTTGACGGCGGGGTCGGTGATCCGGGTGGCGAGCCTGACGAGGACCAGGTCGCGGTCGGCGTGCGGGATGAGCCAGATGGCCTGCTGGACGCTGCCGCCGGTCTGGGTCAGGTCGGTGCGGCCGACGGTGACGGTGGTGGTCGCGGCGGGCTTTCCTGCGGGGGGTTTGCCGTCCGCGGCGAAGCAGGTGGCCGCGGTCAGGACCCACTGCGGGTCGACGAGGGTACCGGTGCAGGCGGTCTGCTCACCGACGTTGATCTTCGCGACGTAGTTCAGCTGTGCCGGGGCGTCGGCTCCGCCGAGTGCGGTGGCAGGAGCGGCCGGAACGGCGCCCAGCACGACGGGGGCCGCGAACAGGGCAGCGGCCAGCACGGAGAGCCGGGGGCGTCCGGAAAGGCGCATGAACATGGATTCCTTGGCGTGAGGGCCGCACGCCCGGTGGGCACCGGACCGCGCAGCGGTGAGCATGTCGGCTTCGGCTGCGGCTACTTGGAGGTCCTGATCTCCATGAGCATGAACTCGCGCCCCTGCTCGTCCGCGCTCTCGCCCACGGGCGTCCAGGTGTTCTTGGTGATGTCGAAGGACTTCTCCTC
>NZ_JBEOWS010000621.1:0-2514 GCF_040296125.1 Streptomyces sp. NPDC002265
GACCGTGCCACCTTCCGGCTCCCCCGCTCCCTCGCTCTCCCACCCCCCACTCCCGACTGGAGAAGCCGCATGGCCATCGCCCGGCGACACTTACTGCAGACCGGAGGCCTCGCCGTCGGCGCCCTGGCCGTCGGCACCCTGCTCCCCGCGCCGCCCGCTGCCGCGGCGGCCGGTCTCGTCCCCGACGCCTTCACCCGGCTGGCGCCCGGCAGCATCACCGCCCGCGGCTGGCTCGCCGGCCAACTGCGGCTGCAACTGGCCGGACTGTGCGGCCGCTACGCCGAACGCTCACATTTCCTGGACCTGTCGACCAGCGGCTGGGCCCACCCCGACCGCGACGGCTGGGAGGAACTCCCCTACTGGCTGCGCGGATACGTCCCCCTCGCCATCGCCACCCGCGACTCCGCCGCCCTCGCCACGGCCCGCCGCTGGATCGACGCGGTCCTCGCCACCCAGCAGAGCGACGGGTTCTTCGGCCCGCGCGCCCTGCGCACCGCGCTGAACGGCGGCCCCGACTTCTGGCCCTTCCTGCCCCTGCTCCAGGCACTGCGCACCTACGAGGAGTACACGCACGACACCCGGATCGTGCCCTTCGTCGGCCGGTTCCTGCGCTTCATGAACGCCCAGGGCTCCGGCGCGTTCGACTCCAGCTGGGTGTCGCTGCGCTGGGGTGACGGGATGGACATCGCGCTGTGGCTGTACCGCCGTACCGGTGAGGCCTATCTCCTCGATCTCGTCGACAAGATGCACGCCTGGGGCGCCGACTGGACCGGTCCCCTGCCCAGCGCGCACAACGTCAACATCGCCCAGGGCTTCCGGGAGCCCGCCCAGTACGCCCAGCGCTCCGGCTCCGCCGACCAGACCCGGGCCGCGTACCGCACGTACGAACAAGTCCTGGGCGGCTACGGCCAGTTCCCCGGCGGCGGGTTCGCGGGCGACGAGAACATCAGGCCGGGCTTCGGCGACCCACGGCAGGGCTTCGAGACCTGCGGCATCGTCGAGTTCATGGCCAGCCACGAGCTGCTGACGCGGATCACCGGCGACCCCGTGTGGGCGGACCGCTGCGAGGAGCTGGCGTTCAACCTGCTGCCCGCCGCCCTCGACCCCGACGGCAAGGGGGTGCACTACATCACGAGCGCCAACTGCGTGGACCTGGACGACGTCCGCAAGACCGAGGGCCAGTTCCAGAACGGCTTCGCGATGCAGTCGTACCAGCCGGGCGTCGACCAGTACCGCTGCTGTCCGCACAACTACGGCATGGGCTGGCCCTACTTCAGCGAGGAGTTGTGGCTGGCGACCCCGGACGGCGGGCTGGCCGCCGTGATGTACGCGCCCAGCAGCGTCACGGCGACCGTCGCGGGCACGGCGGTCACCGTCACCGAGGACACGGACTACCCGTTCGACGAGACCGTCACCCTGACCCTGTCCACCCCGCGGGCCGTCGCGTTCCCGCTGCTGCTGCGGGTACCGGGCTGGTGCGCGGCACCTGTGCTGCGGATCAACGGCGCGGCGGTCGCCGCCCCGGCCGGGCCCGCGTTCGTGCGGGTCGCGCGCACCTGGCGCAACGGCGACCGCGTCACGCTGACCCTGCCGCAGCGCACCACGGTCCGTACCTGGTCCGCCAACCGCGACGCGGTGAGCGTGGCGCACGGCCCGCTGACCTACGCGCTGAGGATCGGGGAGCGGTGCGACCGGTACGCGGGCGACGACACCTTCCCCGAGTACGCGGTGCACGCGACGACACCCTGGAACTACGGCCTCGTGCCCGGCACTTCACCGGTACTGCACCGCGCCTCCGGGCCGCTCGCGGCCAACCCGTTCACGCTCGGGAGCACTCCGCTGACGCTCACCGCCGAGGCCCGCCGGGTGCCCGAGTGGGTCGCCGACGACGAGCACGTGGTCGCGCCGCTGCAGCAGAGCCCGGCCCGGGCCACGGGAGCCGTGGAGCAGGTCACGCTCGTCCCGATGGGCGCGGCCCGGCTGCGGATCGCCTCGTTCCCGACCGCCTCCCCGGACGGCCGTGCGTGGGTGCCGGAGCCGTCGTACCGGCGCATCCTCAACAAGCACAGCGGGAAGGTGCTCGGGGTCGACGGGATGTCCACGGGGAACAGCGCGCGGGTGGTGCAGTTCGACGACAACGGCACCGGGGACCACGCCTGGCAGTTGATCGACAAGGGCGAGGGCTGGTTCCTGGTGCGCAACGGCCAGAGCGGCAAGGTGCTGGGCGTCGACGGCATGTCGACCCAGAACAGCGCCCAGGTCGTGCAGTACGAGGACAACGGCACCGACGACCACCTGTGGACGCTGGTGGACCGGGGCGACGGCTGGTCCCTGCTGCGAAACCGGCACAGCGGCAAGGTCCTCGGCGTCGACGGCATGTCGACCCAGAACAGCGCCCAGGTCGTGCAGTTCGACGACAACGGCACAGACGACCATCTGTGGCGGCTGCTCTGAACGGACGGCGGCACGACGGACGGCGCCCCCACTAACTACCGCCCGAGTAGGATCCGGAGC
>NZ_JBEOWS010000622.1:0-2468 GCF_040296125.1 Streptomyces sp. NPDC002265
GTGACGACGGGTTGCATGGCGGCGGCCTCCGTCTCGTACGAAGCTGGAGATGACGGTGAACGAGTCCGGTGGCGTGTCTGGTCCGGACGGCGCCGACATGCCGGGTGCAATGCGTTCTCTCCCTTCGAGGAGTACCCCAACTCCCTCCGACGCGCATGTGGACCAGGGAGGGCCGTCGGACCGGCGAGCGTCGTCACGGAACCCGACGCCGTGCACGGGCTGAGCGAGCGAGCCCGCACCACACCCTGGCCGGGAGGGAAACGCGAGATGTGGGTGTCGATCGGGCCGACGAGCCTCACCGGCCGTCGGATCACCGCAGCGGACCAGTAGGCGGCTCCGGACCGGGGTGTACCGACGACACGTGCCAACCGGGTTCGAGACGGTCGAGGAGCACACGGAAGGCGGCGTCGGCCTGATCCTCGCGGTCGTCCGCCAGGTGCGCCATGAGCAGGCCGAAGACGGCATCGACCAGAAGGGTCGCCTCCGCGCGCGCTCGTGGCGCGGGCATGCCCCAGTTGCCGAAAAAGGCGGTGAACAGGTCCGTCCACTGCCTGAGATTGTCGCGTGTGAGGGGCTCGTACCGGCCGGGGTGCAGCACGTTCGCGACCATGATCTCCAGATAGAGGGGGAAGGTGCGACGCACGGCCGGGGCTTTGAATCGTCGCCACATCTCTTCGAGGAGGCGGCGCAGAGCCGCGGGGTCCTCGGGGGGACTGGCGGCAGCGCGCAGATCCTGGAACCGGAGGAGGGGCCGGGCTTCGTTCACAGCGAGAGCTTCGGCGACCATGCGCTCTTTGGTGCCGAAGTAGTAGAGCAGCATACGGTCGCTGGTGCCCAGCTCGCGTGCCAGCGGCCGAAGGGACAGGTCGGCCAAGCCGTGGCGCATCACGTACTCGCGGATCTGATCCAGAAGGATCCGTCGCTTGGCTGGATCAGGTGAACGCGGCATCTCGACTCCTGGCTGCGGGTGCGCAGGCCGGCCGGCGCACCCGCAGCTCCACTCGTCCGATTTATGATTTTTTGCCCTGGTATTTACTGTAGCGGTCGCTTCATGTATGTTGTACATGTAGCGACCGCTACAAAACAGGACACGAGCATTCACCTGGCCGTACACAGGCGACGTCGGCATTCGACGCTTCGCGCGACGGCCATCAGCAGCTCAGAAGGGTCTGATTCGCATGGCTCCCCAGGCCACCGGCCTCACCGCCGCCTCGCGCGTGGGACGCCCTGCCCGGATCGGCAACCCCCGGCGGGCGGAGTCGTCTGATTCGAACCGCGATCGAGACCACGAGCGCTCCCGCCGGGCCGCGCCCGCGTCCTGGCTCGCCCGACAGCTGGCCATGTGGTCGCGCACCACGCGGCCTCTGCGGGTGCTCGACGCACCCCGCGCCAGCGTCAGTGACCGGGATGCCTCCTGGCCCCTGGAGAGGGAGCTGACCTCGGTCCGCCGGGCGCGCAATCTGGTGACCGGGCAGTTGGGTGAGTGGGCCGTGGAGGGCGTAGCGGACACCGCTGAGCTGCTGGTCAGCGAAGTGGTCACCAACGCGCTGCGCTACACACGCGGTCCCCTGCGACTCAACCTGCGGCTGCACGACTCGCGCCTGCGCTGCGAGGTCGAGGACACCGAGACCACCGGCCCCGTACGCCACTGCGTAGACATCGACTCGGAGGGCGGACGCGGTACGGAACTTCTCGATGCGCTCGCCGAAGCGTGGGGCTGCCTTCCCACGGCGATCGGCAAGACCCTGTGGTTCGAACTGGACACGTAGGCGGCCGCCTTGTCGACGGGAACGCCTCGGGCCGCACCCAGTGACACGGCCTGAACCGCTGCCGGAACCCGCTCCGGGTGAACCCCGACGAGGGGCCCTTCGAGCCGTTGCGGCAGTTCGCCCTCGCTGACCGGCTGGGTCCGGCGCAAGCCCCGTCCTTCAGGGCGGGGTGAGCCGGAACGGTCCGCAGGGCGAAGCTGTCCAGGCCGGTGTTGTCAGTGCCGGGCAGTAGGTTGATCACATGCAGCTCCGGTACAACTTCCGTGTGTACCCCGAGCCCGCACAGCGTGATGCGCTGGCCAGGGCGTTCGGGTGTGCCCGTGTGGTCTTCAACGACGGCCTTCGGGCCCGTCGGGATGCACACGCGGCGGGGCTGCCGTATATCAAGGACACCGACCTGCAGAAGCAGGTCATCACTGCGGCCAAGCGCACCGGGGAACGGGTGTGGCTGTCCGAGGTGTCGTCGGTGGTGCTGGTGCAGTCCCTGCGGGACCTGCACGCCGCCTACCGCAACTTCTTCTCCTGCGTCACCGGCAGGCGCAGGGGCCCGAAGGTCGCGCCGCCCCGGTTCAAGTCCAGGCGGGACAGCCGGCAGTCGATCCGCCTCACCGCCAACGGGTTCTGCCTGCGCGGCAACGGCCGCCTGTATGTGGCGAAGGTCGGGGAGTTGCGGGTGCGCTGGTCACGCCCGCTTCCGGC
>NZ_JBEOWS010000623.1:0-2467 GCF_040296125.1 Streptomyces sp. NPDC002265
GTCTCGCCGTCCAGGACCCTGCGCATCCGGTGGGCGGCCAGCCCCGCCGCGTCCGCGGCCGCCGTCCAGGCGAACGACCGGCCCGCCCGCTCCCGGGTGACCGCGCCCTTGGCCTGGAGCCGGGTGAGGATCGTCATGACGGTGGTGTAGGCGAGGGTGCCGCCGAGCCGTTCGCGCACCCAGCCCGCCGGTACCGGTCCGGGCGCCGCCTTCAGGGCGGACAGCACCTGGGCCTCCAGCTCGCCCTGGCCGCGCCTGCGCCCGGGGGCGTCCGGCCGCGCCCCGTCCTCGTCCCGCTCCGCCACTCTGCCTCCCTGACCCCTGGGGCGTGTGTCGCGCCTCCCGCCCGTCGTACGCCTGGACGAGCGCCCATCGTAATGAGCGACGGGCGCCCTCCCCGCACCTTCGACAGTGCTGTGGATCCGCATCGGGTCCGGCCGGTGGAACGCCACGGCCGGCCTCCGCGCCGGTCGCCCTGCGCACCGAGCCGGTGTGCGGGCGCCGGGCGGGGCCGGCCGTCGGGACGCGCAGAGCGTGCGGATCAGCCGAAGCGGCCCGCCACGTAGTCCGCGGTGCGCGGGTCCTCGGGGTCGCCGAAGATCCGCTCGGTGGGTCCCTGCTCGACGATCCCGCCCGGGGTGCCCTGTTCGGCGAGGAAGAACGCGCACTGGTCGGAGACGCGGGCTGCCTGCTGCATGTTGTGGGTGACGATCACGATGGTCACCTCGCCGGCGAGCTCGTGGATGGTCTCCTCGACCCGCCGCGTGGAGGTCGGGTCCAGCGCCGAACAGGGCTCGTCCATCAGCAGCACCCGGGGCCGTACGGCGAGGGCGCGGGCGATGCACAGGCGCTGCTGCTGGCCGCCGGAGAGCGCGCCGCCGGGCTGACGGAGGCGGTCGCGGACCTCCTTCCACAGGCCGGCCCGGGTCAGGGACTCCTCCACCAGCACGTCCTTCTCCCGGCGGCTCGCGCGCGTGCCCGTCAGCTTCAGGCCCGCCACCACGTTGTCGTAGATCGACATGGCCGGGAACGGGTTCGGCTTCTGGAAGACCATGCCGATACGCCGACGGGCGTCCGTCAGCCGCCGCGCGGGACCGTAGATGTCCTCGCCCTCGAAGAGGACCTCGCCCGCGAACTGCGCCGCCGGGATCAGCTCGTGCATCCGGTTCAGGGTGCGCAGGAACGTCGACTTGCCGCAGCCGGACGGGCCGATCAGGGCGGTGACCTGCCCGGCGGGCATGGTGAGGGAGACCCGTTCGAGGACCTTGTGGTTGCCGAACCAGGCCGACACGGCCCGCGCCTGGAGGGTCGCGGGGCCGACGGCGGCGGCGCCGGCCGGCGACGGCAGGACGACGGTGTCGGTGGGGGAGAGGGTCGTGTCGGTCACGTCGGGTACCTCGGTTCGCGGATTCACTGCGGGGCTCGGGCGGGGCTCGGGCGGCGGTCGGTCACATCAGGTTGGGCAGGAGTTCGGTGGTGCGTGTGGCGACCTGGAGGCCCAGGACGGCGACGACCGGCGCGAACACGATCCAGGTCTGGTGCCGTCCCCAGCGGTGCCACGCCCATACGGCGGCGACGGCCGCGGCCAGCAGCGCCTGGAGCCACAGCACCAGCGGCCAGGGCACTCCGGCCGGCCGGGCCAGCGGCTGCTCGGCCTCCGGCAGCGTGCCGGGGCGGACGACGGCCGCCGGGGTCGGGAAGGCCGCGGAGACCAGGTCGGCGTCCACCCGCAGCAGCCCGCCCGGCATGAAGCTCGGGCCGGTGGCGGTGACCAGGACGAGGCGGCCCTCGCCCGCGGCGACCGGGGCGGGCGCCGGGTCACCGGCGCGCCGGACGTCGAGGACCTCGTAGGTCGCCTTGCCCTGCCCGGTGGTCACGGTGATCCGGTCGCCCTCGGCGAGCTCGGCCAGCCGTCCGAACGGTCCGCCGTACGCCGCGGCACGCCCCATCAGCACGCTGGTGCCGGCCTGTCCGGGCAGCGGGGTGTCCCTGCGGTGGCCGGGGCCGCCGGTCAGGACGGCGGAGTCGGTGCCTTCGAGGACCACCTGCTGGAGGCCGAGCGAGGGGACCTTGATCAGCGCGAGCGGGCTGCCCGGCGTCAGCAGCTTGCCCTGCTGGTCGGTCTGGGCCACCGGGGCCGTGCCGAGGGCGAGTTGCTTGCGCAGTTCGTCGAACGTGGCCTGTTGTGCAGAGTGTTCCTGTGCCCCGCTGAACAGCAGCAGCTGCGCGGTGATACCGAGCAGCAGGGCGGCGAGGCTCAGCAGACCGCCCCGGGCGAGGTGGCGGACCGCGGTGATGCTCCGCACGCGCGGCAGGACCGCGGTCGGTGCGAGGGGTGTCTGTACGGCGACCGTCACGGGGCCCGCCTCCTTCGCTGGATGGGTGCTGAGGGTGGTGCCGGATGGGGGTGGCCGGTGCTGTCGCGGGTGGCGCCCGCTCCGGCAGCCGGTCCCGCCGGGGCGGCCGC
>NZ_JBEOWS010000624.1:0-2467 GCF_040296125.1 Streptomyces sp. NPDC002265
CCCGGATCATCCGGGGCGGGGTTCTGTTCGAGCGCCGGGCAGGCCTTGCACCTGCATCTCCCCACAGGAAGTGGGGCGTCTTTCCTTGGACCACCAACGCACGGCGCGGTCACGCGATCCCGCGGTGCGCTCAAGATCGAGTATAGCGTGCCCGCACCCTGGTGATGTCCGGTCAGCCCGCGGCGAGGAGTTCGAGCGTGTCGATGACCCGGTTCGAGAAACCCCACTCGTTGTCGTACCAGGCGACCACCTTCACATGGCGGCCCTCGACCCGGGTGAGGGCCGAGTCGAAGATGGAGGAGGCCGGGTTGCCGACGATGTCGGAGGAGACGAGCGGGAAGTCCGAGTACTCGAGAACGCCGGCCAGCGGGCCCTCGGCGGCGGCCCGGTAGGCGGCCAGCACGTCCTCACGGGTGACGTCACGGGCGACGGTGGTGTTCAGCTCGACGATCGAGCCGACCGGGATCGGAACCCGGATCGAGTCGCCGGACAGCTTGCCGTCCAGGCCGGGCAGCACGAGACCGATCGCCTTGGCCGCACCCGTCGTGGTCGGCACGATGTTGACGCCGGCCGCCCGGGCACGGCGGGCGTCGCGGTGCGGGCCGTCCTGGAGGTTCTGCTCCTGGGTGTAGGCGTGCACCGTCGTCATGAAGCCGTGCTCGATCCCGGCGAGCTCGTCGAGCACCGCGGCCAGCGGCGCGAGCGCGTTCGTCGTGCAGGAGGCGTTCGAGACGATGGTGTGCAGGGCCGGGTCGTACGCGTCGGTGTTGACCCCGTACGCCAGGGTGACGTCGGCGCCGTCCGACGGCGCGCTGACGAGCACCTTCTTCGCGCCCGCGTCGAGGTGGGCGCGGGCGTCCTTGGCCGAGGTGAAGCGGCCGGTCGCCTCCAGGACGATGTCCACCTCGAGTTCGGCCCACGGCAGCTGAGCGGGCTCGCGCTCGGCCAGCACCTTGATGCGTCGGCCGTCGACGACGAGGACGTCCCCCTCGACGGTGACCGGGCGGCCCAGCCGGCCGGCCGTCGAGTCGTAGGCGAGCAGTCGCGCAAGGGTGTCGGGCTCCGTGAGGTCGTTGACGGCGACGATCTCCAGGGCGCTGTCGCGCTCGAGCAGTGCGCGCAGCACATTGCGTCCGATGCGGCCGAATCCGTTGATGGCGATGCGAGTCATGAGTGGTGTCCCTTCGGTTCGCCACCAGAGTCGCCTGCCGCTCCGGCGGCGGACAGTGGCGGGATCGCCATGGTTCAAAAGGATCGCGCCATGGTCTCCCCATGGGTCGTGCCATGGCGTGGCAGCGGTGGATCGCTGCAGGTGGCGGGGCCGACGGCGGACCTGCGGCGGGGCTATTCGCCCTGGGCGAAGGTGCGGCGGTACTCGGTCGGGGTGGTGCCGAGGATGCGGTGGAAGTGCAGCCGGAGATTGGCTCCGGTGCCGAGGCCGACGTCGGCGGCGATCTGCTCGACCCCGCGCTGCGACCGTTCGAGCAGTTCGCGGGCCATGTCGATACGGGCCCGCATGACCCACTGCATCGGCGTGTAGCCGGTCTCCTCCACGAAGCGCCGAGAGAACGTGCGTGGCGAGACCGCCGCCTGCCGCGCGAGGATCTCCAGGGTGAGGGGTTCATGGAGCCGGTGCAGCGCCCAGGCGCGGGTGTCGGCGAACCGCTCGCCGTGCGGCTCGGGCACGCTGCGCGGCACGTACTGGGCCTGGCCGCCGCTGCGGTAGGGGGCCGCGACCAGGCGCCGGGCCGCGTGGTTCGACGCGGCCACCCCGAGGTCGCCGCGCAGGACGTGCAGGCACAGGTCGATGCCGGAGGCGGCGCCTGCCGAGGTCAGTACGCTGCCCTCGTCGACGAAGAGGACGTTCTCGTCGACCTGGACACGCGGGTGTCCGGCCATCAGGGCCCGGGTGTAGTGCCAGTGGGTGGTGGCCCGCTTGCCGTCCAGCAGACCCGTCGCGGCGAGCGCGAAGGCGCCGGTCGAGATGGCGGCCAGCCGCGCCCCCCGGCGGTGGGCGGCGATCAGCGCGTCGACGACGGCCTGCGGCGGGTCGTCGCGGTCGGGGCGGCGGTAGCCGGGGATGAAGACGATGTCGGCCCAGGCGAGCGCGTCGAGGCCGTGCGCGACATGGTACGAGAGGCCGTCGCCGCCGGTCACGAGTCCGGGTGCCGCGCCGCACAGCCGCACTTCGTACGGCATGCTCGCCCGCGTGGAGAAGACCTGTGCGGGAATGCCGACGTCGAGCGGCTTGGCCCCCTCCAGAACGAGGACGGCCACGCGACGCAGACGAGAGGCTGACACGGGGACAGGGTACGCAGGCGACGCCCGGGCGCGGGCCGCGGACCTGGGACGGCCGTGGGGGGGGGCCGCGCCCCCGCGGGGGGGGGCCCGCCACGCGCCGGCGGCCCCCCGGGGGGGGCCGCCGCCCCCCGGGCGTAAAAGAACACATGAGACGCCCGGGGTGCGG
>NZ_JBEOWS010000625.1:0-2463 GCF_040296125.1 Streptomyces sp. NPDC002265
GAACAGGGGGGAAGGGGCCCGGCGGACAGACCCGACCGGGCCGACACCCCTGCCCGAAAGAGCCCCCACCTGCTGTTATTTACGCGTCAGAGTCACTCACTCGCAGTTGTGCTGTTCGCGCGTGATGTCGACGCCGCCGTAACGGCTTTGGAAGAGTCAGGCATCGGGAATGGCAGTCGGATCCTGACGGTGGACGACCTTGAGTGAGGCGACGTCGGTGATCACCGGCGGTGCATGGTCTCCAGCGCGGCGGCCAGTACATGGGGGTCGTGGTGGCCCTTGTAGACCGCGGGCGGCTGCTTGTCCAGCTTCAGGAGTTGCGCCACCGCCGCCCACGCGGTGCGCACGGAGTACTCGACGGTGAAGACGACGTCGTCGGGCACCTCGGCGAACTGTCCGACGAAGGCGAGGTTCACCGATCCCTCGGGCACCACCCGGGGCCGGTCGTCGCGGCGACGGGTCAAGAACTGGCTGGTGATGTACGGCATCACGCAGGGCACGACGGTGGAGGTCGCGAGAATGCGGGCCGCCGTGCGCGCGTCGAACGGGAGGTGGTGCAGGATCTCTTCGAGGATCTCGCGCCCGGTGCACATGGTCATCGGCTTGGGCGTCTGGTTGCCGGTGCGGTCGGGGAACAGGCCGTAGCCCCACCAGACGCCGACGCCCTCGGGCTGGTCGCGGTAGACGGGCTGGCGGTTGGCGACGAGGGTGAGCAGCCAGTTCGACTCGGTGAAGGTCATCAGGCCGCCCTTGCCTGTCGGCCGGCCGCTGAACTCCTCCAGCGCCTTCAGGAAAACGGGGTCCTTCGTAGTGACCGTGAAGGACTCCCAGCGGGACTCCTTCACGTGTTTGTCGAAGACGGCCGGGTCACCGAAGTTTTCGCGGCCGCGGGCCAGTCGGTGCCACAGCAGCCAGGCGTCCGAGCGCTGCGGGGCAGGCGGGGGCGCGGAGGTGTGCGAGCCGAGGCTGGAAGCGTCGGTCATGGAGCCGTTGGTGACGAACACCAGGTCCTCGGGTGTGACGGCGATCTTCTCGTCTCGGCCGCCCCGGCTCAGGTGGATGGTCTCGACCGTGCCGCTCCCGATGCCCGGGGTGAACCCGAGGTCGGTGACGCGGCAGCCGGTGTGCACGGTGACACCGCGCTCGCGGAGCCAGGCGGTCAGGGGCCGGATGATGGAGTCGTACTGGTTGTAGCGGGTCCGGTGGATACCCGACATGGCGGCGAACTCGGAGAACAGGTGGACGAAGCGCCTGAGGTAGCGGCGGAACTCGATCGCGCTGTGCCAGGGCTGGAAGGCGAACGTGGTGCACCACATGAACCAGAAGTTGGTGGTGAAGAAGTGTTCGCCGAAGCAGTCGGTGATCCGCTTGCCGTCCAGGTGCCCTTCGGGGGTGGCCAGGCAGCGGACCAGCTCCAGCCGGTCGCGCTCGGAGAATCCCATCGAGGTCGTGTCGATGATCTTGCCGTCTCCGTCGACGAGGCGGGCGATGTCGTCCCACGCGAAGTCCTCGTGTCCGGCCAGGATCTCCTCGGTCACGGAGACGGCGGGGTCGTCGAGGGTGGGGATACCGGACAGCAGGTCGTAGGTGCAGCGGAACTCGGCCTCGAACATCCGCCCGCCGCGCATCGTGTAACCGGCGTCCGGCGTGCCGCCCGCGTCCAGACTGCCGCCGAGGGTCCGCTGCTCCTCGAAGAGGTGGATGTCGGATCCCTCGAGCCCGCCGTCACGGATCAGGAACGTCGCCGCAGCCAGCGCCGCGATCCCACTGCCCACCAGATATGCCTTCGCCATCACACAACTCCTCGTTCTCGCAGCCCGTTCGGGAAGCGTGGGTCCACGGTGTCCTGCGGTCCGGGGTCACGTCAGTGGGCCATTGGTCACCTCACTGGTCCGGGCGGCCCTTGTAGGGGGCCCGGCGGCCCGGCCGCTGGACTGTGACTGGCCGGGCCTCCTGCCACTGCTGCGTCACGTCGTGCCGGAACCGTCTGCCGTGGCGCCGGGTCCTGCACCGGGAACCGGCTGTCCGCCTCCGCCGCGCCACGGCGGGGCCGTCGTCCGGTTCCCTGCGTCCCGCGTGTGCGCGGCCTTGTCGGTCTGGCGGCGTAGCCGGTCCTGGAGCCGGTCGACGGCCTCCGTGCCCGTCGCCTCCTCGGCGAACGCGACCACTTGACGACCGCCGATGTGCAGGTCGGCCGTGGCCGACCACCGGTGGCCGGCGGCCGCTCGCACGAGATGCACCTCGCCACTGACGGCGGGTAGGCCGGGCCGGCCCACGAGGGCGTCGATCTTCGTACGGGCGTAGGCCAGGGTCTCCTGGTCCACGGCGCCCTCGGAGCGCAGCCGGACGAGGGGGGTCTCCTGGGCGTGGTTGGTGGTCATCGGGGCTCTCCTTCGTGGATACCCCTGCCTTCAGGCAGGGGAGGAAACGAAGCTCCTGCGGAGCAGGGCAGGAAGCCGGTTC
>NZ_JBEOWS010000626.1:0-2427 GCF_040296125.1 Streptomyces sp. NPDC002265
CCCGCCGAATACGAAGTCAACTACTACCTGACGGCCACGAAACGCCTGGTCACAGCCACAACCTAGAGTCTCCGGACAACCCGGTGCGGTTCAGTCACCGGCCTGACCCTGTGGCGTGGCCGGCCCATATCGGAAATTGCCCCAGCAACGGTTACGGTGGAAGCACCGCTCGACGACGACGTCGAACCGCTCGGTGGCGAACCCAAGTTCATGAACGCATGGGCCGCGTAGGCTCACAGGAACGAGCGCGCGCTCATCGATCCCGGCTCGCCGCTGTTCCGCAAAAGGGATGGTGCCGACCCAGGGCGTCGAGGACTTCACCGACTCGAAGACCGGATACGCGATCGTGGAGGCCGGTCGTACGGGGACGCAGCCCGGCTCTTCAGCGGCCACCTCCATACACCGGCCTCACAGGGCAGCAGCGCGCATCAGCACCTCTTCGCTTCCCGCATGTAGCAGATCAGTTGCTTTGTCGCCATATAGCCAAAGAGTGATCGTCTGGCTACCCTCGAGCATCAGTTGATTTCACTGCAAGAGGGGATCTGCTCCTCCTCATGACTCCGAGTCTGAGGCGGCAGCCGGGATCCTCGGCATGGAGAGGTGTCGTAGAGATCTCGGTTCGACTGACTTCAGGGGGTTTGATGTGTCTGAGTTGATCATTCGCTTCGACGGAGACGATCAAGAAGTTGCGGACCTCGTGCGAAGCCTCGGACAGTGGCTCCATGACACAGAACGCCTGGCCCGCGCTGACATCGAGGCGGTACCAAGGCCCGCTCAGCCCGGCCGATTGGGCGGCATGGAGGAGTTCCTGCGTCTGGTCACGGAAAATCCCCAGGTGTTCACGGCCGTTCTGACGGCTGTTGGCCACTGGATGTCTCAGTGGTACACGACGAGGCCCTTCAGCGTGGTCGTCAACTGCCCGAACGGCGAGGTGATCACCGGTACCGTGCGAAGCCAGGGGGACGTTTCCGCGCTGATGGAACGCCTTCGGCGGGACTGCAAGCCATGCGAGGGGACCGGATGAGCCAATCATGGCCGACGCGCCTGATAGACCGCGAAAACTCGTGGGCTGTCCTCGTGGGAATGTCGGAGTACGCCTCATCCCTTCTGCATGACGTTCCACAGGCAGTAACGGGTGTGGAGGACCTCAAGCAGGCTCTGGCCGGGGACACCGGGTTGTTCCGTGAGGAACAGGTGCTCACGGTCGCTAATCCCAGGAGCACGGAGGACGTTCTCGGCCCGTTGGACAAGATCGCAGGCCAGAAGCCGGACGTGGTGCTCTTCTACTACGTGGGCCATGGCATGCAGGAATCCCTGGACGGTGGCGGTCGCGGGCACATGGAGTTGTTCTTGACGCTCCACGGGTCGGTCGACGCAGGTGCCGACAGGATCCGCACCGGCCTTCCCATAAGCGCCGTCTTTAGCCGTCTGCGGTCTCTGCGGGCGAAGCAGTCTGTGGTGGTGCTGGACTGTTGCTTCGCGGGCCGGGCCCTCGACGACCCGAGCGCAGGAGATATACACGTACTCTGCGCGACGGGAAAGACCACTCAGGCGGGGTACGGGCTGACGGATCGACACACCGGCTTCACCGGCACGCTGCTACGGCTCTTCGAGCGCGGGATCCCGGATGGTCCCCTGTACCTTGACCTCCACACCGTTTTCCACCGGCTCTCCATCGTGCTGCCCACTACTTCCTGCGACTCACCCGACGGTTTTCTGCCATCTCCACGTCAGCGCGCCACAGACCTCAGCGGCAGTGTCGCCTTCGTCCGCAACCCCACGTTCGACACGGCGCTCACTCCTGAAGGCATTGCTGCTCGCGCGGAGTTCGCCCGGCGTGTGGCCAGTCGCGGTAGCGATCCACTGCTGCCTTCCGGAGAACAGCGAATGCTGCTGGCTCACGCCAACGATCTCTTCGCCGCAGTCGCAGCCGACACGACAGGACCCCCTCCGGACACACGCGGCAAACAGTAGAGGCCCGCCACACAGCCGACGGCTCCACTCTCCGGCTGGCCCGGATCCGCATTGTCGGCTCTCGAGATCTGAGCGGGCGTTGTGCGATCGCTGGGTGTCGTCCGGTAGGAGGGCTTGCAGTCGGTCGGGCCTGCGGTGTGCTGGTGGGCATGGATGGGCGGTAGTCGTACCCGATTGATCCACCGGACCAGGTATCGGAGCTGATCCGGCCGGTCATGTCCCCGGCAGGATTGGCAGCACAGCCTCCACGGCGTCCTGGGAGGGAGGGCCGGCCGGCCACCACTGGCCGGACTGCTTACGGAACGGGTACCAGTGACCGTCCGTTCCGTACCGCAGCTCGACGTCGTGACCGACCAGTTGGAGGCGGCCGCCGGTGCGGCGCAGCAGGGGAGGGCCGGGCAGGCCGGGAAGCAACCGGGTGAGGAGTTGTTCGCGTGCCGCGGTCTCCGCGGC
>NZ_JBEOWS010000627.1:0-2427 GCF_040296125.1 Streptomyces sp. NPDC002265
GGCGGACACAATCGTGCCCCCTGACGCTGGCCTCCCAACTGCAGGGTCACGGGAGGCACGGACCCGGTGGACAACCCCCTGGTAAGGGCGGCCGCGTGGTGCCCGGGCGGCATACGACGGCGCCATGAAGTCGGCTGTGGTGCTTTTGAGGTGCCGCACCGCTGGGGGTAACAGCTGTGTCGTATGCGGGGCCTGACAGGGACGGAACTCTGCCGCACGTGGATACCGGGGGGCAATTCAGTGATGAGTGTGAAAGCTCACATCCCGTTCGGCGCAGTGGATCACGGAATCCCGGCGCACCAAAGGGCTGCTCGGCTGGGTCGAGGGGGAGTTCGTCCGGAGTGTGGATGGCGTCTGGGTGGGGTGACTGAAGACTGGGTGGGTGCCTTGAACTGGCACGACTGCCTCCCTCGATGCGGGCGCTGGGCACGGTGGCCGTTGAGGGCTGCTCGGCCGACCACGCGTGTGATGTCCCGCGGGAACCGGCTGCTGGAGCTTGGTCATGAGTTGAGCCAGTGGCCGGAGTTGAGCCAATTTGGTCATAAGTTGAGCTAGTGACCGTGACCTGTGGGCGCCATGATGATCTCTGGTTCGGCTGATCCCGCGCGCTGTCGACCGGTCCCCTCGCACAGTCGAAAGGCACGGCATTGCTTGCTCTCGTCTTCGGGAGGCACCTGCTGTACGTCCTTCTCGTCGCCCTCGTTTCGGCGGCGGTGCTGGGGGTCGTCCGGCAGGGCCTTCGTGGCCGTTCGGACCGGTCCTGGGCCTACGCTGCCTGGGCGGCCTCGACGACGGCCGCCCTGTTCCTGACCCTCTGGTTCAGGCCCGTCGGTACGGGAGCGGTGCGGTGCACGGTCAGCAAGGACGTGTGGGAGGCGTTTGGGACGGCCCAGGGGTGGATGAACGTCGCCCTGTTCGTGCCGATCGGATTCTTCGGCGTGCGCGCGGCCCGGCGCCCGATGCCTCCCTTGCTGCTGTCCGTCCTCCTGGCCTGCGGGATCGAGACCATTCAGGCCGTCTTTCCCGTCATCGGCCGCTACTGCGACACCGGCGACCTGATCACCAATGTCGCGGGCGCCGCTGCGGGCGTGGGCATCGGGGTCCTGTCCCTTCGCCTCGCCGGTTCGCGGCTGTCGCCCTGGCCTAGGCGTCGACGCCGGTTCCCGGTCGCGATCGGGGCGGGATTCACGGCCGTCGTCTGCCTGATGACAACCGCCGTCGACCTGCGGGTCGTCGACCACGCCGAGCCGAGCAGGCCGGCGTCCGCGGCGCAGCGCACGGTGATCGGGCAGGCGGTCCGCAAGGCGCTGGGCGACGACTTCAGAATCGTCCGTGTCATGGACAGCACGCCGTGTGGTCTGGACGGCGTGGACGAAGAGGTGTGGGCCGAGCTGAAACCGAGCGGAACGGCCTCCATGAGCTGGCCCCACCCGGACCGGTTCCAGATCGACGTCTCGATGGGTTCCCGGACCGAGGGCACGGCGGTCGGGTACCCCATCCGGGGTTCCGCCCGGTCCGTGCACGACGTGGCTTCCGCCGAGAGGGCCGCCGGCCGGTACGTGGCTGCGCACTACCCCGTCGCCGACGCGAAGCGGCCGGTGGTGGACCGTGCAGATGCCGGTGCGGGCGGGATGTGGACCGTCACGTACCCCTACCGCGACGAGCGCATGCCGGCCATGACGTCGCTGAAGGTGACCGTCAACGCCGCTGGAGACCTCCTCGACGTCGACCTCTCCGCAATCACCGGCAGCGGCTCGAGCGAGAGATCCGGGAGCTGCGGCTGACGACCTGCTGAACGGCCCGGTCGTCGGTGACCGACTGCGTTGACGGCGAGTGCGGATGTCACAGGCCCCCGGAGGAGGAGAACGCCCCAGTGCACCCACCTTGAGGCAGGGCTTTCGAGAATGGGCAGGCCGTCTTCCTCGCTGGCGACGCCGGGTGCGTGCAGCCGGTCGCCGGCTCCTGACCCCGGCCCGGTGCCCGGCGCCGTCGGCCCGATGCATCCCCTTTCAAGGCCCTGGTACGGAGCCCGTGGCAGGGCCGTGCTGCCCGCTGTGCGGGTCGGCGAGACGATGGGGAGGTGACCGGCACGAGCGACCGTCCCCTCTCGGACTACGCGCTGCTCTTGGACTGCCAGAGTGCGGCGCTGGTCAGTCTGGACGGTTCCATCGACTGGCTGTGCTTCCCGCATTTCGACTCCCGGGCGGTCTTGGCCCGGCTTCCGGGAGCTCAGGCAGGCCACTGGTCCCTCCGCCCCACCGGCCCCTACACCGCCGACCGGCACTAGCTTGATCTTTAACCTGTGCGGCGTGGTCGTGGGGTAGTTGACTTTTTCGTTCGCTGTTTCGCGGGTTGTGTCTTGCGGGGTGTGTGCACGTCGTGGCGGGGTGTGGGCCGGGTGTTCTTTCTGCCTGGGGGGCGTCCGGG
>NZ_JBEOWS010000628.1:0-2390 GCF_040296125.1 Streptomyces sp. NPDC002265
CCGTCCGCTGCCTGCCCTTACACCTCCGCGGTCATGCCCCGCACACGAAGAAGTCCCTGTTCATCGAACAGGGACTCCCTTTGCCACAACGCACTTAGCTGTACGAGCGGCGACGCCCACCATGCCGCTGGGTGCCCGCGAAGGCTCCGGGAACACCCTGACAGTTCCTCCCCCTCCGGGCACACCGCGGCGGCCGTCGCTTTCTCCGTAGCCGTCGCTCCGGTGTGGCCGGCCGCCGAAGCTGCCCGCGGCGCCGGTGCCGCGCTGATGGCGGCGCAGCGGTTGCACGGCGGGGCCCATTACCCGTCGGACGTGGCCGCAGGGGGCACGATCGGGCTCGCGGCGGGCGGTGGTGGTGCGGGGTGCACCCCCACACTCATGGGGCAACGACTGAGGGTACTCGGACGAGCGATCCGCACGACTCGTCATGCGAGGAGACGGCGATGAAAGCCTCGAAGATCGCCTACCAGCCCATCGGGCTGGCTTTGGCCGGTGCAGCGTTCAAGTGGATCTGGAAGAAACTCCGGCACGAAGAGGAGGCCCCCCGAGGCCACTGACGAACAACGCGGCTGACGCGAAATCCTTTCCGCAGCAATCCTGCAAGGCGCGATCTTCGCCGGCGTCAAAGCCACGGTGGACCGAGGCGGCGCCATCGCCGCCCGCCGCCTGACGGGCGCCTGGCCGGGCTGACCCACGGCACGCCGCGGTCAATCCGTGCGGACGGCCTGGCACCTCTGCGCGTCGCGCACCGTGGCGGGCGATCTTGGATGTGCTGCCGCTACATCGGAAGCCGCCCCATGCCAGGGAGGTTTCCCGGGTATCCAGCCGGCGCCGGATGTCGGGGTCGCCGTGCGGGACCCGGTCTCGATTTCCGGCCGGGCCTTCGTGGGGCACCGCCGCCCATGGGTACTCGCGAGGCGGAGATAAGGAGTGTGCACGATGACGACTCCCGATCCCGAGCCCAGGCGCACGGCCGGGCTCGAATCAGGCGGCGGGATGTCATCAGGCCAGACACCGCCCGCCGAAGGAGGCACCTTCGGCATCTCCACCCCGAGCCAACTACACAAGGACTGGGCGCCCTCGCCGCTCGAAGACTCCTTTCCTTGCGGCGGTCGCAACGGACACCCCCCGATGAACAGGCAGGCAGACCCATGACGAAGAAGCCACGCGGCACCGGAGAGCACGGTTGGGCCTCCGACGTGGACGAGACCCGGCAGCAGGACAACCCGAGCGCCCACCGCTCCTTTAGGACCGTCGAATACGGCGGCGGCAAGGGACCGGGCCGGACGAAGTCCGAGGAAGAGACCCGGCCGGTGCCCGGCGACACGGTGAAGAGCGACAGCACCCGCGGCGAGGAGCACGCCCGCGGGGGCCAGAAGGGCCACCGGTCCACGGGCGCCAGAGGGCGCTCCCAGCGTCCCAGCGGCACCAAGGACGCCTCTGCGGAGACCGGCATCGATCCCCAGGAGTCACGATCCGGACACCGCCAGGGCTAGAGTCCGCGCCGGGACCCCAAAGGCGGCGGGTCACCGGTTCTCGTACTCGCGGCAGGCTTTGCACTGGGCGGGGACCGCCGGGGCACCCTGGCCGCCGTCGAGAAACTGACAGCCAGCGAGGGGCTGGCGGTGGGTCGCGGGGGATGGTACTGACGCGCAGGATGTAGCCCCGGCCGCGAAATACGGGAAGCGCAGGGCGCTTTGGTGCACGCGTGTCGTTCCCTCAACGCGCTTCATCCAACGCGGTCACGGTCTCGTCAACCTCGTTGGCCGGTGCTGCCGGCCGGGTGAGCGGTAGCCCGATGGGTCTGCGTCCGCCCGGCGTAACGCGGCTGCCCTCCACAGCGCCGGCAACCCGTGCTCGACGCCACGATGTGGAGGGTTCCCTTGACGCACCCTGCCGTCCCCGCAGTCTGCCCCCTGTCACCACCGGTGCCGCCCGGGGCACCGGGTTCCCCGCGGCGGGCCGCCCGACGGTTCTCCGGCATGCGCCTCGCGGACCGGGCGGGGGGCATGCGGTCAGCTGTCGAGGGAACTTGGCGGCATGGGTCTCAACCATGACGAAGCACCTGTTCTGGATGCCCTCGCGCGCTATCACGAGGCCGATGAGCTGGGGTTCTCTCCGCCAGGCCACAAGCAGGCCCGCGGTGCGGACCCGCGGGCCAGGGCCGTCTCGGCGACGCGATGTACCTGGGTGACGTCCTGGCCAGCGGTGGACTGGACGACCGCCTGACCCGGGGCCGGGTGCTGAAGCGGGCCGAGGAGCTGATGGCCGACGCAGTGCACGCCGAGCACACGTTCTGAACCGCACCGGTTCGAATGGAGACTCGATTCTCTGAGAGGATTGAGTCATGGCACGTCCCTCCCCTTACCCCGCTGAGCTGCGGCGTCGTG
>NZ_JBEOWS010000629.1:0-2359 GCF_040296125.1 Streptomyces sp. NPDC002265
GCGGGCGGTGATCGACTCCTCCCACGTCCGGGCCGCTCGAAGGGGCCCAAAAGCGGACCCAGCCCCGTCGACCGCGCACGGCCGGGCAGCAAGCACCACCTCGTCACCGACGCCCAGGGCATCCCGCTCGCGGTGTCCCTGACCAGCGGAAACCGCAACGACGTCACCCAACTCCTGCCCCTGCTCGACAAGATCCCGGCCGTGGCCGGTGTCGTCGGCCGGCCCAGACGCAGACCCGACGCGCTTCTTGCCGACCGCGGCTACGACCACGACAAGTACCGGCGACTGCTCTGGCAGCGCGGCATCCGCCCGGTCATCGCCGAACGAGGCGTCGAACACGGCTCTGGCCTGGGCGTCTTCCGTTGGGTGGTCGAGCGCACCATCGCCTGGCTCCACGGCTTTCGACGCTTACGCATCCGATGGGAGCGACGCGATGACATCCACGAGGCCTTCCTCGGCCTCGCCACCTGCCTCATCACCCACCGACACGTCCAACGCCTTTGTTAGGACCTCTAAGGCCTGTCCGGCGGATCATGAATGTTTCGGCCTGCCCTGCCGTGTAGTTGGTCATGGGTCGTGGTGATCTGACGAACGAGGAATGGCACCGCTTAGAGCCGCATCTGCCCCTCTACGGACGGCGTGGTGGGCGGTGGGCCAGTCACCGCCGGGTGATCAACGGGATTCTTTTCCGCGAGCGGACCGGGATCCCGTGGCGGGATCTGCCGGAGAGGTTCGGCAGGTGGAAGACGGTCTACGAACGACACAGACGCTGGTCCGCAGACGGCACCTGGGACCGGATCCTCCACGCTGTCCAGGCTGATGCCGACGCCGAGGGCCGGATCGACTGGAGCATGGTGGGCGTCGACTCGACGTCCTGCCGTGCCCACCAACACGCCGCCGGAGCCCGCAGGAAGACACCCCGCATTCCGAAAAAAGAGCCACGCCCCGGCAGCATCGCCCCGACGAGGGACTCGGAAGGTCCCGGGGCGGTCTGACGAGCAAGATTCATCTCGCCAGCGAAGGTGGTCGTAGACCTCTCGCGTTGCTGGTCACCCCCGGCCAGTGGGGCGACGCACCACAGATGATCCCCGTACTCGAACGCGTCCGTGTGGCTCGCAAGGGCGAAGGCCGCCCGCGCACCCGACCGGGACACCTGAGCGCAGACAAGACACCCCATGCAGCTTGCGGGTCAAGCAACTGCCGTGAGGAGGGTTGGGGCGGGGGTGCTGAAGGCGTTGGCTTCGTCAAACTTCTGATGGTTGGTCAGGCAGTGGTGGAGCTGGCCGAGCATGCGGTTGAACAGATTGCGCAGGGCCGCGTGGTAGCGGTCACCAGCGGCCCGCCGACGGTTGTAGTGGGCATGGGCGCCGGGTGAGGCGGTCAGTGCCGCGAACGCCCAATGTCGGCCGGTCGCGGCCAGACGGCTGTTCTTGATCCGGCGGTGGGTGACGTGGCGGCTCTTGCCGGACTCGCGGGTCACCGGTGCGCTTCCCGCATAAGCCTTCAGATTGCCGGCATGGGTGAAGCGGGCACGGTCGTCGCCGATCTCGCCGAGTACCCGCGCACCGGTGAGAACAGCCAGGCCGGGGAAGCTTGTGATGATCTCCGCGTCGGGATGCTGCAGGAACAGCTCCTCGGTGTCGGATGCGAGGTCGTCGCATGCCTGGCAGGCTGCGTCGAGCTGGGCGAGGAGAGCGAGTGTCTGCCGTCCCATCGCCGTCTCGACCAGGGCGGGCTGGCGGAGCCAGGTTCGACGGAACACCTCGAGCAGCCGGTCGGTCTCGGCGTCGATGCGGCGTTGACGCCCGGCTTTGGTGACAGCGGTCCGCAGCCGTCCTCGGGTCAGCCGGGTGGCCTCGGCCGGAGTCGGCGCGATCGCCAGGATCGTGCGGGCCTCCCGGGACAGCAGCCGCTCGCGCTTTGCCGCGAACGCCTCAAGAATCGCGGGATAGTACTCACGCAGGTGTGATCGCAGCCGGTTGTGGGCGCGAGTGCGGTCCCAGACCGCGTCCTGCTGAGCTCGCGCGAGGACAGCAATCGCCCTGACCAGCTCGGAGTCGCTCGGCAGCGGACGGTGGAACTCGGTGTCCGTGCGCAGGATGTTCGCCAGGACGACGGCGTCCTGGTGGTCGGACTTCTTGCGGGAGACGGCGTGCCGGTCGCGATAGCGGGCGACGGCCATCGGATTGATCGCATAGACCCGGCGTCCGGAGGCCCGCAGGCAGGCGACCAGCAGACCCCGGGAAGTCTGGATCGCGACCGGTATGGGATCGTCCGGGCTGTCGCCATGCTCGGCGAGCAGATCCAGCAGGTCCTGGAAGCCGGCCGCGTCGTCGCTGATCCTGAGTCTGCCGAGCAG
>NZ_JBEOWS010000630.1:0-2333 GCF_040296125.1 Streptomyces sp. NPDC002265
ACGTGCACACACCCCGCAAGACACAACCCGCGAAACAGCGAACGAAGAAGTCAACTACCCCACGACCACGCCGCACAGGTTAAAGATCAAGTTAGGGGGAAGGAATCTGCCCTTTCGGAAACAGTCGTGGACGGCGTCCGGCTCCTGCAGGGGATCAGCCGCCTCGCCTTCGTCGTCCGACGGTCGTCGCTGCCGAAACAGCCCTGGCGGTGCTCTTCTCAGCCATGCCGTGTTCGTACAGATCCGGCGGTGAGGGCGCCAGAGGATCGAATACGGGTGGGCAGCTTCAAGAGCCGCCCACCCGCGCCGGGCGCCTCACTTCACGGAGCCTGCCATGACCCCCTGCACGAAGTGCCGCTGGAAGGCGAAGAACACCACCAGCGGAACCACCAGCGACACGAACGCCCCGGGCGCCAGGACGTCGATGTTGCTGCCGAACTGACGTATCTGCGACTGCAGTTGTACGGTCAGCGGCTGTGAGGAGCTGTCCGCGAACAGCAGCGCCACGAGCATGTCGTTCCACACCCACAGGAACTGGAAGATGGCGAGGCTGGCGATGGCCGGTCGGCCCACGGGCAGGACCAGCTGGACGAAGATGCGCCACTCGGTTCCGCCGTCCATGCGGGCCGCCTCGAGCATCTCCTTGGGCATCTCGGCGAAGTAGTTGCGCAGGAGGAACACCGCGAAGGGCAGGCCGTAGGCGACGTGGAACAGCACGACTCCGGGGATGGTGCCGAACAGGCCCAGCGCGCCGAAGAGTTTCGCGACCGGCAGCAGGCCGATCTGGACCGGGACCACCAGCAACGCCACGACGACCAGGAAGATGCCGTCGCGCCCGGGGAAGTCGAGCCAGGCGAAGGCGTAGCCGGCGAGTGCCGCGATGACCACGACCAGGAACGTGGCCGGCACCGAGATGAGCACCGTGTTCCACAGCGACTGCGTCATGCCGGAGTTCTTCAGCAGCGCCGTGTAGTTGTCGAAGGACAGCTGACCGGGGCTGGAGAAGACGGTCCACCAGCCGCCCTTCGCGGTGTCCTGGGCCGAGCGCAGCGAGGACACCAGCAGTCCCGCCAGCGGGGTGAGCCAGACCAGACCGGTCACCACCAGGAAGGCCTGCACCAGGCTGTTGCCCAGGCCGCGCCGGATCGCGTTCATCGCTGACTCCTTCGGAAGCGGCGGACGTTGAAGGCCATGGCCGGGATGACCAGGAGCAGCAGGAGCACGCCCAGCGCGCTTCCCAGGCCCTGGTTGTTGCCGCCGCCGAACGACACCAGCCACATCTGGGTGGCCAGGACGGTCGCGTCCTGCTGCACCGGGCCCGGCGCGATGATGTAGACGAGGTCGAAGACCTTCATCACGTTGATGACGAGGGTCACGAAGACCACGGTCAGCACGGGGGCCAGCAGCGGGACCGTGATGCGCCGGAAGATCTGCCACTCGTTGGCGCCGTCGATCCGTGCCGCCTCCAGCGCGTCGCGCGGCAGGGCGGCGAGGCCTGCTCCGATGAGGACCATGGCGAAGCCGGTCCAGATCCACAGGTAGGCGCCGATGATTGCCGGGGTGACGAGGGCCGGGCCTAGCCAGGACACGCCCTGGTAGGGCTGGGCGAAGTTCGAGGCGGGGAGTTTGACGGTGTAGGTGCCGGACTTGAGGCCGGAGAAGCGGTAGGAGCCGTCGGCGGCGGTGGTGGTGCTCGCGGCGGTGCTGCCGTGGGTGTCGACCGCCTCGACCCGCATGCCGGGCAGTCCGTTCTCCTTGCGGTCGACCTCGCCCTGTCGGCCTCCCCCGCCGGGGGTGAAGTCCAGGTAGACGACTCCGCCGACCTCGCCGGCCGCGGCCGTGCGCTGGGCGGCCGGGTAGGCGGGCCGTGCGGCGGCGGGCACGTCGGCGGGGGCGATGCCGACCATCCCGAAGTCCACGGATGTGCCGGGCGGCACCTGGCGGCTGCTCCGGTAGGAGCCGTCGGGGCTCGCGGTCAGGCCGTGGCCGTCGCGGGCCCGGGCGGTCGGGTAGGCGGAGGTGTGCTTGAACGCGTCGTGGACGCCGACGACGGCGGCGTTGAGCACGCCCTTGGAGGGGTCCTCGTCATAGGCGAGCCGGAAGATGATGCCGGCGGCCAGGAACGAGACGGCCATGGGCATGAACAGCAGCAGCTTGAACGCGGTCGCCCAGCGGACCTTCTCGACCAGGACGGCCAGGACGAGGCCGAGGCCGGTCAGCAGGGTGGGCGCGACGACGACCCAGATGGCCGTGTTGCGTACGGCCGTGAGGGTGGCCGGGTCGCGGAACATCTCGGTGTAGTTGTCGGCGCCGACGAAGCGGGTGCCGGAGGC
>NZ_JBEOWS010000631.1:0-2333 GCF_040296125.1 Streptomyces sp. NPDC002265
CTCGCCGCCAGCGAGGAGCTGGCCGAGTCCGAACTCGCTGCGGCGCGGCGCCGGGTCCGCCGGCTGAGGGTCCTGGCGATCGTGCTGGCGGTGCTGCTGGCGGCGACCGTGACCGGGGGCGGTGCCGCCTGGCAGCAGCGGCAGGTGGCACAGCGCGAGCACCTGACCGTCCTGGCCCATCAGGCCGCGCTCACGTCGCGCTCGCTGGTCGCCACCGACCCGGACGCCGCCCGGTCCCTCGCCCTGGCCGCCTATCGGCTGCACCCCGACGCCGACACCCTGGGCGCGGTGATCAGTACGTCGGCGTCCGCGCAGCCCAGCGTCGTACTCAACACGAACGGGCCCGCATCGTTCGGCCTGGCCCTGTCCCCGCACGGCTCGCTGGTGGCCGCGGCCACCAGCGACGGCACCGTGGAGCTGTGGGATCCGAACCGACGCAGGAAGCTGGCCTCCTTCACCGAGCATGTCGTCAAGCCACTCCCCCAGGGGTTCTTCGCGCTGCGGGTGGCCTTCAACGCCGACGGTACCCGGCTGGCGTCCCTGGCCCGGTTGAACAATCCGAAGCAGCCGACCGGAGGCTCGGTCGTCGTGCGGGAGGTCCGGTCGAGGAAGGTGCTGTTCAAGCAGGTCGTGTCCGGCGACCTCAGCAACGGTCTGGCCTTCAGCGCCGACGGCACGGTCGTGGCCTACGGCACGGGCGAGGGCACACGGGTGTCCACGCTGGGCGGTGGCAAGGCCGTGTTCCTGCCCACCGGTATGCCCGCGGCACTCAGCCTGGCCGGCGATCAGCGCTCGCTCGCCGTCACCCGTACCGATGGGACGGTGGCCGTCTGGGACATCGAAACCGGTCGCCGTCGCTTCGAGCTGAACACCGAAGGCGCCCAGGTGGCCCGGTTCGGCTCCACATCCGACGTCCTGGCCACGGCCTCCGAAGAACACGGCATCAGGTTCTGGCGGCTTACCCACCGCTCGGCCCGCCAGTTCGCCGACCTCCCGGTACAGACGGCCTTCCCCTGGATGATCTCCGCACCGGTCGGTGATCGGATCGCGATCGCCGACGAAGAGGGCATGATCTCGATCTGGGACTACCGGCGCCGCGAGCAGATCGCCCGCCACGCCGACCGCTACCGCTCGGAGACCATGGCTCTGGACCTGGCACCGGACGCGAGCACGGTGGTCTCGGGCGGCCTGGGACGCACCATCGTGGTGCGCCGGACGGCCCTTCCCTTCAGCGGTCACGGCGGCGCCGTGAACGACGTGGACGTCAGCTCCGACGGCCGGCTCGTCGCCTCCGCCGGCGATGACAGGTCCGTACGGATCTGGAATGCCTCCGGTGCTGCCGAACGGCTGCTGGGCGGACACTCCGACCATGTCAAGGCAGTCGCGTTCAACCCGGACGCCACGGTGCTGGCGGCCGTGACGCGCGACCACACCCTGACTCTGTGGAACCCATCGACCGGGCGGCGCTACACCACCCTCGCCTTCACCGGTATAGGCACCGGCACGGACGTCGCCTTCAGCCCGGACGGCAGCACGGTCACCGTGATGTCTCTCGGAGGAACGTTCCGCTGGAGGGTCAGCGACCCGGCACACCCCCGTCCACTGCCGGCGCCGGCCGGCCCGCGCACCTCGACCGCCATGGCCTACCCCGCTCGGGGCGGCCTCCTCGTCGCGAGCACACCGGCCGGCGGCATCGCCGTGTGGAGCACCGCCGACGACCGGCTGGTGAAGGCCTTCCCGGCCACGCAGGGGTCCACGCAGGACATCGCGGCCACCCCGGCGGGCGATCTGATCGCCACCGCCGGCTCGGACCACACGGTGCGCCTGTGGTCGACCCGGACAGGGAAAAGCCGGGGCACCCTGACCGGCCACACCGCAGCGGTCGGCACGCTCGCCTTCAGCAGGGACGGACACCTCCTCGCCTCGGCAGGTGAGGATCACACCATCGTCGTCTGGGATGTACGAACCCACCGGCGCATCGCCACCCTCACCGGCCATTCGGCAGACGTGCAGGGCTTGGCGTTCACCCCGGACGGAACCCTGCTGTCCGCGGGAGCCGACCAGCGCATCATCCACTGGCCGCTGACCGCGACCGAAGCCATCCGGCGCATCTGCGGAGCCACCGCCCCAACGCCCACCGCGGCGCAACTCGACCGCCACCTCCCCGGCCAGGACACCGGCGCGCTCTGCCCGCAGCCCTGACCCGGGCACGCCGCGCCGGGCGCGGCGTGCTCCCCTTTGACGTGCTCCCTGGCCTAAAGTCCAGGGATTCCGGCCTGGGTCGTCTGACCCTTCCGGGGGCTTCCTGCTTCACCGCGCTGTGCGGGCACGTG
>NZ_JBEOWS010000632.1:0-2314 GCF_040296125.1 Streptomyces sp. NPDC002265
GTCAGGGCCGCTCCGGAGCTGTAGCGCCCTTCGCATCGCCAGGACGAGGACGAGGAGCCGCCCCGCATGGCCGAACACCCCGCCTATCCCGTAGGCCTCCGTCTGGCCGGCCGCCGCGTGGTCGTCCTCGGCGGCGGTCAGGTCGCCCAGCGCCGTCTCCCGGCGCTGATCGCGGCGGGCGCCGACATCCTCCTGGTGTCCCCCGAGGCGACGCCGTCCGTCGAGGCCATGGCGGACGCGGGCGAGATCGCCTGGCAGCGGCGCCCCTACGCCGACGGCGACCTCGCCGACGCCTGGTACGCGCTGATCGCCACCAGCGACCCGGAGGCGAACACCCGGGCCTCCGCCGAGGGCGAGGCGCACCGCGTCTGGTGCGTGCGCTCCGACGACGCCGACGCGGCGACCGCCTGGACCCCGGCCACCGGCCACAGCGAGGGCGTCACCGTGGCCGTGCTCACCACCGACGCGCGCGGCCGCGACCCCCGGCACACCGCCGCCGTCCGGGACGCGGTCGTCGAGGGGCTGCGCGACGGCACCCTCGTCGCCCCGCACCACCGCACCCGCACACCCGGCGTCGCCCTCGTCGGCGGCGGTCCCGGCGACCCGGACCTGATCACGGTCCGCGGCCGGCGGCTGCTCGCCGAGGCGGACGTCGTCATCGCCGACCGCCTCGGCCCCCGCGACCTGCTGGCCGAACTCCCGCCGCACGTCGAGGTGATCGACGCGGCGAAGATCCCGTACGGGCGCTTCATGGCCCAGGAGGCCATCAACAACGCGCTGATCGAGCACGCCAGGCAGGGCAGGTCCGTGGTCCGGCTGAAGGGCGGCGACCCGTACGTCTTCGGCCGTGGCATGGAGGAGCTCCAGGCGCTCGCCGAGGCGGGCATCCCGTGCACGGTCGTCCCGGGCATCTCCAGCTCGATCTCGGTGCCCGGCGCGGCCGGCATCCCCGTCACCCACCGCGGTGTCGCCCATGAGTTCACGGTGGTCAGCGGCCATGTCGCCCCCGACGACGAGCGCTCCCTGGTCGACTGGCCCGCGCTCGCCCGGCTGACGGGTACGCTCGTCGTCCTCATGGGCGTCGACAAGATCGGCAAGATCGCCGAGACGCTCGTCGCGCACGGCAGGTCGCCGGACACCCCCGTCGCCCTGGTCCAGGAGGGCACGACGGCCGCCCAGCGCCGCGTCGACGCCACCCTCGCGACCGTCGCCGAGACGGTGCGCGCCGAGGACGTGCGGCCCCCGGCCGTCATCGTCATCGGCGACGTCGTCGGCGTGGGCCCCCGCACCACCGAGTAACCCCGGGTAACACAACCCGTTCCGAGCCGTTGGCACCACACCCAGGACAAGGCAGTATCACCCTGTGGCCGATCTCATCACCGTTGAGGACCCCGCCGACCCGCGCCTGAGCGACTACACGGGCCTGACCGACGTCGAGCTGCGCCGCAAGCGCGAGCCGGCCGAGGGCCTGTTCATCGCCGAGGGCGAGAAGGTCATCCGCCGGGCCAAGGACGCCGGGTACGAGATGCGCTCGATGCTGCTGTCCGCGAAGTGGGTCGACGTCATGCGCGACGTCATCGACGAGCTCCCGGCCCCCGTCTACGCGGTCAGCCCGGAGCTCGCCGAACGGGTCACCGGCTACCACGTGCACCGCGGCGCGCTCGCCTCCATGCAGCGCAAGCCGCTGCCGACGGCGGCCGAACTGCTGCGCTCCGCCCGCCGGGTGGCGGTCATGGAGTCGGTCAACGACCACACCAACATCGGCGCGATCTTCCGCTCGGCGGCCGCCCTCGGCATGGACGCGGTGCTGCTCTCGCCCGACTGCGCCGACCCGCTCTACCGCCGCTCCGTCAAGGTCTCGATGGGCGCGGTCTTCTCGGTGCCCTACGCCCGCCTCGACACCTGGCCCAAGGGGCTCGACTCGGTCCGCGAGGCGGGCTTCACCCTGCTCGCCCTCACCCCGGACGAGAAGGCCAGGTCCCTCGACGAGGCCGCCCCGCACCGGATGGACCGGGTGGCCCTGATGCTCGGCGCGGAGGGCGACGGCCTGTCCACCCAGGCCCTCGTCGCCGCCGACGAATGGGTCCGCATCCCGATGGCCCACGGCGTCGACTCCCTCAACGTGGGCGCGGCGGCGGCGGTCGCCTTCTACGCGGTGGCCACGGGCCGCCCGACCGCCTGAGCTAAGACTCTCCGGTGCCGGGTCGCCTGGCCTGCAACCCTCCGGTGGCCGGCCGCTCGGCGGGCGGGCTGCGATGCCGGGCCGGCTGTGGTGGACTGCGGTGCCGGGGTGGTCGTGGCGGGCTGTGGTGCC
>NZ_JBEOWS010000633.1:0-2295 GCF_040296125.1 Streptomyces sp. NPDC002265
ATGGGATCGTCCGGGCTGTCGCCATGCTCGGCGAGCAGATCCAGCAGGTCCTGGAAGCCGGCCGCGTCGTCGCTGATCCTGAGTCTGCCGAGCAGCCGGGCGCCGGAGTCGACCACCGCGACGTCGTGGTGGGGTCGGCGCGGAGCGCGGTACTGGGATTCCTCCCAGCCCGTTTCTCCACGCCGCCCTCCCGAACCGGACGTGCGAGTTGGCCCCGCATCCGGCTCTCCACAAGCCCCGTTGACCAGGTGCTTTCCTCAGATCGTGCTGGGCCAGGGCGACGGAATGGTCGTCCCCCGAGGCCGGTATCGCGTGGTGACTACCGAGCCCGGGTTGAACAGGACGACGTCGCCGTCGTGCGGCCACCATCCGCCGTCGCAGTAGCGGCGACGGAGCTCCTTCCACCCAGTGCCGAGGTGTTTGCGGCGGAGCCATCCGAAGACCTGACGCCAGACGATCATGCGCAGGTATTGGAAGGCCCGAGCAGACACCCCGGGACGGAAGTAGGCGGCCCAGCCCCGCAGCACCTGGTTGAGCCGATGCAGCAGGACTGCCAGCGGCAGGCTGACGTTCATCCGGCAGAGCGCCTTCGTCTTGGCCTTGACGGACCGAAGTGCCTTCTTGGCCGGGTAGTTGTAGACGTACTGCCGGTCGGTTCCCCGCTTCTGGTGACGCTGGATGCGCCAGCCGAGGAAGTCGAGGCCCTCGTCGATGTGCGTGATCAGTGTCTTCTCCTCCGACAGCCGCAGGCCGACGGTGGAGAGGACCTCCGCCACTTCTGGAAGCAGTGCCTCGGCGTGCGCTCGGGTGCCCGACACCAGAATGACGAAGTCGTCCGCGTACCGGATCAGCCGGTAGTTGGGCAGACCTTTCTGGCGTCGTGTCCACCGCTGCTTCGTCGTGGACTGCGGCCCACCAGGTGCCTTGACGAAGTGCTCGTCCAGGACCGAGAGGGCCACATTGCTCAGCAATGGCGAAAGAATCCCGCCCTGCGGGGTGCCGGTGACGGTCTCCTTGGAGGTGCCAACCTCGGTGAGGATGCCCGCCTTCAAGAACGCCTTCACCAGCGCGAGCACGTGCTTGTCCCCGATCCGAGCCCGCACCCGGTCCATCAGGGCCGAGTGCGAGATCTCGTCGAAGCAGGCCGTGATGTCGCCCTCCAGCACCCACTCGTAGGTCTTGGATGCCAGAAAACGTGTCTCGGCCATCGCGTCGTGCGCCCGCCGGTTGGGGCGGAAACCATACGAGCACGGCGCAAAGTCCGCCTCGAAGATCGGCTCCAGCACCAGCTTCAAGGACGCCTGGACCACCCGGTCCGTCACAGAAGGAATCCCAAGGCGCCGCCGCTTGCGCGGCGACCCCGGCTTGGGGATCATCCGTTCCCTGACCGGCACCGGACGGAAACTGCGGGACTTCAACTGCTCCCGCAGTTCAGCGAGAAACCGAGCCTCGCCGATCCGCTCCCGGACGAAGGTGACGGTCATGCCGTCCACTCCGGCCGAGCGTGCGCCCTTGTTCCCCGCAACCCGCTCCCAGGCCATGGCCAGGAAAGCGGGATCGCAGACGAGGTTGTACAGATCGTCGAACCGACGATGAGGATCGTCGTTCGCCCAACGGTGCAGCTTGGTCTGGATCTCCAGTACCCGCCGCTCGGCCCGGAACGAGCCGGACGGCAGATCACTCGTATTCACCAGCGTCCTCCTGGTCTTCCAGCACTTCCACTACTGACTTGCTGGCCCCCTTGGCCATGCGGCCGGCTTTCCCGGCCTCGGACTACTACGGAGCCTCCGCCCCGACCGGCGCCGTCAGCAGACGACGTGCCTGTCCTTCCACCGCGCTGGCTGCGCGAGGCGAGGACGACACCGGACGGTTCCCACGTTCACCTGAAAGTCGATCGACGGGTGAGGCGCCCAGCTCTACCCCTGCGGCATCGCCACGGCTACGCCGCAGACATTCACCGTGGCCTCCTGGCCGCTGATCACATGACGACCAGGAGTTACCCGCTCTCGCACGAGGAGCGGGCATGCACCGCGACCAGCCCATATCCGCCAGATTTGAGCTGGTGGGCCGTTAAGGGGCGTCAGACACCGGTTCCTCTCGTACACCTTCCCGTCTCGCTGACCGGACCCGCACCATCTGGCAGTGCTGGCACGTCCCGGCGTTGTCAGGGCTGCTCCCACCCTCCCCGGCGTCTCCCGGATCAGGCTGCCCTCAGCTTCACCCAGCCGCTGCGACGGCCAGGAGTCGAAGGTCTCTCACCCCCGCTCGACTTCAAGCGCCTCGTGGCGCACATGA
>NZ_JBEOWS010000634.1:0-2294 GCF_040296125.1 Streptomyces sp. NPDC002265
CTGGACGATCGTCTTGTTCCGGTCGTACGGGTACTCCGGGTACAGATCGGCGATCTGCTTCGGGCCGAGGCGGCACCTTTCGTATGTCTCCCTGCCCTCGAGTACTCGAACACTAAATGGCCAAAAGGTGAACCGTAGGTGACGCACTAGGTACGCTTCGGAGTAGGTAAGGTTTCTACGAGTTCCGTGCGAGCGTTTGCGCCACGAAAGGCGCACTCTCTACCCGTAGTACACGGTCCGATCGGCAGGGAAAGGCGAGGCGGTGCAATGCGCCAGGCAGGAGTGCTCGACGTCGGCTGTCACAGTGCGCTGCTCACGGTGGCCCGGCACCGCTCGACGACCCACATGGACTCCGTTCTCTCCCGCAAGGTGCGGCTGACCCTGCACCAGTGCCTGGAGCCGGACGGGCGGCTGAGCGAACTCGGGGTACGAGGCGTACAGCGGGCCGTGACGGAGACGCTCTCCGGGGATCTGGGCCTGCCCCGCTCCGAGATCTTCGCCTTCGCCACGTCCGTCATCCGCGACGCGCCCAACCGGCACGAGGTCATCGCCCGGGTGGCGCGCGCCACCGGCGTCCGGCTGCGGGTGCTGTCCGGCGAGGAGGAGGCGAGGCTCGCCTACGTGGCCGCCCGCCGGTGGTCCGGTCCCACGGTGGGCCGGCTCCTGGTCCTGGACATCGGCGGCGGCACCGTCGAGATCGCCGCCGGCAGCGGACACGCACCGGACCGGGCGCTCTCCCTGCCGTCGGGCGCCCGCGCCGTCACCCGGTCCCTGCTGCCCGGCGGAACCGTCTCCTCGGAACGGCATCTGGCGAAGGTACGGCGACAGCTGCGAGAGCGGCTGCACAGCGCCCCCGGGCTGCCCCGGGCCGAGCCCGGCGGGCGGGTCCTGGCCTCCTCCAAGACCTTCGCCCAGCTCGCCCGGCTCGCCGCCGGCCGCGGCGGACCGCGCCAGACGGCGCACCGGCTGACGCTGCCCGACCTGCGCGCCGCGGTCGACGTGCTGGCCGCCACCAGCCCGGACCGCCGTGGCCGGCTGCCCGGCATCTCCCGGCACCGCGGGGAACAGTCCCTCGCCGGAGCCCTGGTGGCCGAGGCGCTCCTGGAGGCGTGCGGAGCCGAAAGCGTGGCGATCTGCCCCTGGTCCACCAGGGAGGGTCTCCTCCTGGAGCACCTGGCCGCACCCCGCAAGTCGCACGCCGACGGGCCGAGGGCCGCGCTGGCCGGCTGACCGGGCCCGCTCCCGGTCAGGCACCGGCCGAGAGGCCGATCCCGCCGTCACCGGACGAGGTGCCCGGCTCACCCGGACACCTCGTCACGGACCGGGCCGCCCGGGTGGCCGGGCTGACCAGGCGGCCGGGCCGACCGGTCGTCGTCATGCGGTGTCCGCGGCTCCAGGCGGTCCCGGGTCCGGCGACGGCACGCCCGGCGGCCACACCCCGCCCAGGACCTCGCCGCCCTCGAGCAGGTCACGCGCGGCGGACAGCCGGTGTGTTCCGGCCGGGTACGGAAGCCGCCCGGACAGCTCGGCGGCCCGCTCCAGGGCCTCCTGCGCCTCGTCGGCACGGCCGAGCCGCGACAGGGCCACGCCGAGGGCGATCCGCGCCTCCACCTCGGCCAGCCGCTCCCCCGTCCGCCCGGCCCGTGACACCTCCGCGAGCGCGTGCCGCCGCGCGGAGGCGGCCCGCCCCGCCAGCAGCTCGGCCCAGGCGACCAGGACCGGCGCCTCCTCCTCGAAGCCCTCCAGGGCGGCGAGCGCGGCGCCCGGACGACCGGTACGCAGGGCGAGTTCGGCCCGGGCCGTACGCACCTCGTGACCCGCCTGCCGGTCCCTGGGCACGGCGGCGGCATCACCGGCCCGGCCCAGCAGGGCCTCGGCCTCGGCGGTGGCGCCGGTGTGCATCCGTATGCGGGCCAGGGTCGCCAGCGCGTACGGCAGACACCACGCGTCGTCCCGCTCGGCACCGGCCACCGCCGCCTCGGCGAGGGCACCCGCGGGTCCGGGTTCCGCCAGCAGCAGCCGCAGCTCGGCCAGGTTGGCCCGCTCGAACGCGGTGGCGGTCGGATCACCGGACCGCTCGGCCAGGGTCAGGGCCCGTTCCCCGGAGCCGACGGCCTCGCGCAGCCGGCCGGCCCGCCGCGCGTTCTCCCTCAGGGTCGACAGGACGGAGACCAGCAGCGTCGGGTCGCCGTACGCCTCGGCGGGGGCGAGCGCCTGGTCGGCTGCCTCCCGGGCCTCGTGGAAGCGGCCCGCGAGGCCCAGGTTGCGGGCCTGCAGGGCGTAGGAGCGGGCCT
>NZ_JBEOWS010000635.1:0-2248 GCF_040296125.1 Streptomyces sp. NPDC002265
GCAGCCCCCGGCCCCGGCTGCGCATGGTCAGCCTCGCGCTGACCCTGGTGCTGATCGCGTTCGTCGTACGACTGCTCCAGGTGCAGGCCGTCGACGCCGACGCGTACGCCGCCAAGGCCGAGCAGAACCGCTACGTCGTGCACACCCTGGCCGCCGAGCGCGGCGGGATCACCGACCGCAACGGCGTGGCCCTGGCCGCCAGCGTGGACGCGTACGACATCACCGCCGACCCGACGATGTTCACCCGGAAGCAACTGAAGATCGGCGACGGGCCGGAGCAGGCGGCGGCGCTGCTCGCCCCGATCCTCGGCCTGGAACAGGCCGATCTCGTCAAGAAGCTCAGGCCCAAGGACAAGAAGCTCCAGTACGTCCGGCTCGCCGCCCGGCAGACCCCGCAGGTCTGGACGCAGATCAAGGACCTGAAGGCGGCGCTCGCCAAGAAGGCGCAGACGGACCGCACCACGGTCAACGTGCTGGCCGGGGTCTTCGCCGACCCCACCACCAGGCGGGTGTACCCCAACGGTGACCTCGCCGCCGGGATACTGGGCTGGGTCAACGCCGACGGCAAGGGCGGCGGCGGTATCGAGCAGCAGCTGAACAAGGCGCTCACCGGCAAGGACGGCAAGATCCGCTACGCCCAGTCCGGCGGCCGCCAGGTGCCGACCGCGGGCTCCACCGAGACGCCCGCCGTGCCCGGCAGCGACATCGAGCTCACCATCGACCGCGACATCCAGTGGGCCGCGCAGAACGCCATCACCGAGCAGGTGAAGAAGTCCAAGGCGGACCGCGGCTATGTGATCGTCCAGGACACCCGGACCGGCGAGATCCTCGCCATGGCCGACTCGCCCGGCTTTGACCCCAACGACCTGACCGAGGCCGACCCCGCGGCCCTCGGCAACGCGGCCGTCCAGGACGCCTACGAGCCCGGTTCCACCGCCAAGGTCATGTCGATGGCCGCCGTGCTGGAGGAGAACGCGGCCACCCCGCTGACCCATGTCACGGTGCCCAACCGGTTGCACCGCGGCGACCGGCTCTTCAAGGACGACATCGACCACAAGACCTGGTACCTCACGCTCAACGGCGTGCTGGCCAAGTCCAGCAACATCGGCACCATCCTCGCCACCGGCCAGCTCGGCAAGACGCAGCCCGAGGCCAACCGGGTCCTCTACTCCTATCTGCGCAAGTTCGGCATCGGCGGCTACACCGGACTCGACTTCCCCGGCGAGACCAGGGGAATCCTCGCCGCGCCGGACGACTGGTCGACATCGCAGCAGTACACGATTCCTTTCGGCCAGGGCGTGTCCATCAACGCCATGCAGGCGGCCTCGGTCTACTCGACGATCGCCAACGGCGGTGTGCGCGTCGCGCCCACGCTGGTGCGCGGTACGAAGGGGGCGGACGGCCGCTTCGTCCCCGCCGCCCAGCCGAAGAAGACCCGGGTCATCAGTGCCAAGACCGCCAGGAGTCTCGCCCAGATGCTGGAGTCGGTCGTGGACGACGAGCAGGGCACCGGCACCAAGGCGCGTATCCCGGGCTACCGTGTCGCGGGCAAGACCGGTACGGCCAACCGCGTGGATCCGGCCACCGGCAAGTACAAGGGATACACGTCGTCGTTCGCCGGCTTCGCACCCGCGGACAAGCCGCGCGTCACCGTCTACTGCGCGATCCAGAACGCCACCGAGGGCCTCTACTTCGGCGGTCAGATCTGCGGCCCGATCTACAAGCAGGTGATGGAGTTCGCCCTGAAGACCCTTCAGGTCCCGCCCACCGGGGCGAAGGCCGCCAGCCTCCCCGTCGAATTCACACCCTGACCCGGCCGGCACCCTGACCGGCCCGGAACCCGTACCGCCCAGCACCGAACCAGCCAGGAAACCAGCCCGTGACCATGATCACTCCCCAGCCGGGGAACCAGGGCGCGCCAGGCCCCTCGCTTCGCTCGCAAGCGGGTGCGCCCGGTACGCTCACCGCCGTGCCACACGCTGATCAGTCCCAAACCACCCAGAAGGGCGTTCCCGTGACATATCCGGGCCCGCCCCGGCCGGTCCAGGTCTCCGCAACACCCCTCGCGGAGCTCGCCGATCAGCTGGGCGCCACCATTCCGAAGGACGCCGCCGAGGTCACGGGCATCACCCATGACTCGCGCGCCGTCCGCCCCGGCGACCTCTACGCCGCCCTGCCCGGCGCCCGCGCCCACGGCGCGGACTTCGTCGTCCAGGCGGCCGGTCTCGGCGCGGCCGCCGTCCTGACC
>NZ_JBEOWS010000636.1:0-2242 GCF_040296125.1 Streptomyces sp. NPDC002265
GTACGGCATGAGCGCTTTCAGCCACACCCAGGCCCCTGGGTCTGCCGATCGTACGAAGGACCGGAACCAACCCGCCAACAAGGTAAGGAGCGCTTTCGCGGTCTTCTCCCAGTCCTGCCGGGCCGCGTAACGAAAGCTATTCCTCAGCAGATGAACGGAACGGTCTGGACGATCGTCACATAACGGATGAGACGACACTCCCCGACGAGGAACTTACTAGGAGATAATAGGCAATCCACCTACATCAAACGCCCTCTCAGAACGCTGATCGGCCGCCGGTTCCAGATCAGCTGCCCGATCGCAGGGTGGCGGCGGCTGCTGCGCCATCGAGATCAAGGCGCTCCCTCGAATGTCGCGCAGCCTCCTGGCTGCGCCGAGCCGCCATGCAGGTCAGACGGTGGCGGCGAAGGTCAGCGCCGGCGGTCCCATGAGGTCACCAGACCGTAGGTGACCAGGCCGAAAACAAGATGCGGTACAACGTCCGAGGCCCAGTCGCCGGTCGTCCAGGTGTGAGGATCACTGAGCCCAAGACGGGCAATCGGCACGTCGGCGACGGCCATCAGGACTGCTCCGGTCACAGCCCCTCCCAGCCACACGGGCATCCGAGCGCCAGCCTGATGGACCAGCGACACGGCGGCGCCCATCCCGCTCCCCAGAGCGATACCCGTCAACGCTGCGAGCCCGATGAGCCGGTTGCCCTTCGCGGCCGAATCCCGGAGCGGAAGCCCCACCCGGGTAGCGATCGTGTCCACCAGATTCTCCGGGACACTGCTGGCGGGCCTGCCACGCCAGGCCATGTCGGCATAGGACACAGCGTTCAAGGCCGTCGTGCCCGCAGCGCCCGCAGCGCAGCCACGCACAATGGTTCGGATCATGCTCCACGCAGTCCCCGCCTCTGCCCGCACTCCAAACTGCCGCAGGCGGTAGACCACTCGGATCACGGACGATGTGCGGCCGACTGGACGGCGCCGCTCCCAGGACGCCGGTCACCGACAGTTCTGACCTGGCCTGGCCGTGGTCGACGACCGTGCACGGGACGACTTGCACCACGGCGCCGACGCTGCCGGCATCGCACCGCCCGGACCGGGCTTCGAATACTGCGCGACGCGGGCGGCTGCGTCGTACGGGCCATGGTGCTGCGCCGTCGCGTGCAGAAGTTCTGCTGACGCGGCTGCATCCACGGCAGAGCCTCCTGGGCCGTCACCATCCAGGTAGCCGCTCCTGCACCTCTTGCAGTGGCCACCCGTTTCCGTCCGGGTCGCGTCACGAGGCGTAGGAGGCGTAGCTGCGGCCGTCCGGATCGCAGCCGTCGACCCGTACTTCAGCGCCGCTGTCGCAGACCTTGTGGAAGACCTGGCTCAACTCAGCACCCGGCCGGCGAGGTCGGCGCAGGCCGTGTCGAGGTCGAAGACCACGAGGTAGCCCTCGCGGATCCAGATGCCGCGGAGGTGACCCCGCGGCCGAAGATGATCGAGCATTCCGACCCGCGCAGCGGTCGCTGAACGATCCGAAATTCTGGGCCGTCCTCGAAGTCCGCGTCGAGCCGCCATCCCAGACCCTGGTGGAAGTGCAAGACACGGCGGGCCCACCCGGGTGGCGCGAATTCGTCAGCGGACCGACTGCCGACTTTCGTGACGGGTCGTGAATTCATCCCGCAGCCTGATTCGGCCGACCGCACTGGCAGTGGAGCGATTGCGGGCCCGGCTGTCGCGTCGGGTGGGCACCGGGCGGAAGGGGAACCTCAAATAATTCTCCTCGCTGGGTTGGAGTCGGGCGGTCGGGCTGCTTCGGAGGCAGATGAGCCCGTATCGCCCCGTACCCTTGATGATGTCTACGGCGCCACATAGCGGGCGCCGAACGTCTGGAGGCAACACCACGTGCTGATCGCTCAGCGTCCGTCCCTGACCGAAGAGGTCGTCGACGAGTTCCGCTCCCGGTTCGTGATCGAACCGCTGGAGCCTGGTTTCGGCTACACCCTCGGCAATTCCCTCCGCCGAACCCTTCTCTCCTCCATCCCCGGCGCTGCCGTCACCGGCGTCCGCATCGACGGCGTTCTGCACGAGTTCACCACCGTGCCGGGCGTCAAGGAGGACGTCACCGACCTGATCCTCAACATCAAGCAGCTGGTCGTGAGCAGCGAGCAGGATGAGCCGGTCGTGATGTACCTGCGCAAGCAGGGCCCGGGTCTGGTCACCGCCGCCGACATCGCGCCCCCGGCCGGTGTCGAGGTGCACAACCCCGA
>NZ_JBEOWS010000637.1:0-2227 GCF_040296125.1 Streptomyces sp. NPDC002265
CGGTGGTTGACGGCGCTGCTGCGGACGACGGCGAGCACCTTGTGGCCGAGCCGGCGGGCGTCGCGCAGCCGCTCCACGAGCAGCAGGCCGGCGCCTTCGGACCAGGATGCGCCGTCCGCCGCCGCCGCGAAGGACTTGCAGCGGCCGTCGGGGGCGAGCCCGCGCTGACGGCTGAACTCGATGAAGGCGCTCGGGCCCGCCATGACCGTCACGCCGCCGGCGAGCGCCATGGAGCACTCGCCGCCCCGCAGCGCCTGCACGGCCAGGTGCAGGGCGACGAGCGAGGACGAGCAGGCGGTGTCGACGGTGACCGCGGGGCCCTCGAAGCCGAAGGTGTAGGCGATGCGCCCGGAGGCGACGCTGCCGGAGTTGCCGGTGCTCATCAGCCCCTCGACCCCCTCGGGGAGGACGCCGGGGGTGAAGCCGTAGTCGTGGTACATGAGGCCGGCGAAGACTCCGGTGCGGCTGCCCTTGAGACCGACGGGGTCGATGCCCGCGTGCTCGAAGGCCTCCCAGGCGGTCTCCAGCAGCAGCCGCTGCTGCGGGTCCATGGCCAGCGCCTCGCGTGGCGAGATCCCGAAGAAGTCCGCGTCGAAGTCGGCAGCGTCGTGCAGGAAGCCGCCGTGCCGCGTGTATACCTTGCCGGGCTGCTCGGGGTCGGGGTCGTAGAGCGTGTCGACGTCCCAGCCGCGGTCCTCGGGGAACTGCGAGATGGCGTCTTCGCCGTCGGCCAGCAGCCGCCACAGCTCCTCGGGGGAGCCGACGCCGCCGGGGAACCGGCAGCTCATGCCCACAATGGCGATCGGCTCCTGGTCACGGGCCTCCAGCTCGCGCACCCGCCGCCGGACCTGGCGCAGGTCCGTGGTGGCCCGCTTGAGGTAGTCCCGGAGCTTGTCCTCGTTCATCATCGTTGTCGCCCGCCCCCTTTGGCCTGCGCAGTTCAGGAGATGCCGAGTTCGTCGTCGAGGAGCTCGTACAGCTCTTCGTCGCTCGCCGAGCTGAGGTCGTCTTCGTCCCCGGCTCCGCCGGCGCCTCCCGGATCGGCGGGCTCGTCCCCGTTCCAGCGGGCGAGCAGCGCCTGGAGACGCATGTTGATCTTGGTGCGGGTGACGCTGTCGACGCCGTCCGCTCCGGTGCCGTCGAGGGCGGCGGCGAGGCGGTCGATCTCGTCGAAGACCGGTGCCGTCCCGGCCGTACCACCGGGGAGGTCCTTCAGCACCCGGCGCGCGAGCACCGCGGGTGTCGGGTGGTCGAAGACCAGCGTCGCGGGCAGCCGCAGGCCGGTGGCCTGGTTCATCCGGTTGCGGAGCTCCACCGCGGTCAGCGAGTCGAAGCCCAGGTCGCCGAAGGCCTGGTCGGGCTGGACGGCCTTGGCCGAGCCGTGGCCGAGGACGGCGGCGACCTCGGAGCGGACGAGGTCCAGGACCGCCTCCTCACGCTCGCTCTCGGGCAGGCCCGCGATCCGCTGCGCCAGCGGTACGGAAGCCGCCCGGTCGATGCGCCGCGGCCGGCCGCCGACGAGCGCCCTGAGCAGCGGTGGCACCGGTGCGGTCGCGTTCCGCAGGGCGGCGAGGTCCAGCCGTGCCGCCACCACCAGGGGCTCCTGCAACAGGAGTGCGGCGTCGAGGAGTTCCAGGCCGTCCTCGTCGGACAGGGGCAGCACGCCGCCGCGGGCGAGCCGGGTCCGGCCGGCGCCGCCGAGGCCCTCGGTCATGGTGCCGGTGCGCTGCCACAGGCCCCACGGCAGTGACACCGCGGGCAGCCCGTGGGCACGGCGGTGCCGGGCGAAGGCGTCCAGGAAGGCGTTGGCCGCCGCGTAGTTGGCCTGACCGGGGGTGCCGAGCGTACCCGCGAGCGAGGAGAAGACCACGAACGCCGAGACGTCGCCCGCCAGTTCGTGCAGATTCAGCACCGCGTCGACCTTGGGGCGCAGCACCTTCTCCAGGCGCTCCGGCGTGAGCGAACCGATCACGCCGTCGTCGAGGACGCCGGCCGTGTGGACGACGGCCGTCACCGGCGTGCCGGACAGCGCCTCGGCGAGGGCGTCCCGGTCGGCCACGTCACAGGCGGCCCAGCGCACTTCGGCACCCGCGGCGGTCAGTTCCGCCCGGAGCTCCGCCGCGCCCTCGGCGTCCGCGCCGCGGCGGCTCATCAGCAGCAGGCTGCGTACGCGGTGCTCGGCGACCAGGTGCCGGGCGACGAGCCCGCCCAGGGCGCCGGACGCGCC